>CAWUOG010000093.1:0-9636 GCA_963923875.1 uncultured Alphaproteobacteria bacterium | reverse complement strand
ATGTCCGGCGCTACAGGACCAACCGCGATCTGCTTCTCGACGGCCTGCCGGGGGCCGGATTCAAGACGTTCGCTCCCGCCGAGGGCGCCTTCTACCTCTACGCCGATGTCAATCACCTGACCAACGACAGCCGCGAGTTCTGCAGCCGAATGTTGAAGGAGACGGGGGTGGCAACGACCCCGGGGGTCGATTTCGATCGAACCCGCGGCGCCGGCACGCTGCGCATCTCCTTCGCCGGCTCGACCGCGGAGATGGAAGAGGCGGTGCGCCGGCTCAAGGCCTGGCGGCGGGTATGATGAAACGGGTCCTGGCCCTGATCGCGGGGCTCGCGGCAGCGCCGGCATCGGCGCAGTCGGGCGCGAGTTTCGATTGCGCCAGGGCTTCGACGGCGATCGAGCGCGCCATTTGTCGTGACGCCGGGCTTTCCAGCGCAGATGGCCACATGGCCGCAGCCTACAAGCAGCTGATCGACAGGCTGAACGGCGCGGCGCGCGACGAATTGCAGAAGGACCAGGCGCGCTGGCTCGCCGGGCGGGACCAGGCCTGTAGCGACGGCGCGGTCGAGATCGCGATCTGCCTGAAGAATCGCATCGAGAATCGCCTGGCCAATTTGCGGGTCATGGCGGACGGTGCATTTCCATTCATCAGCCAGCAGACAATCGTCAAGATCGGCAAAGTGAGGAACGCCGGCTTCGCCATCGATGCGAGCTATCCGCGGTTCGACGGCAATTCCGCTGGATTCGCGGCGGCCAATGCCTTCTTTGCCGACCGCGCAAAGATCGCGATCGCCGACCACGTTCCGAGTGCCGACGAGTTCGCCGATCGGGCTCAGACCTGGAGCTACGATCAGAATTTCCTGCTGCATCGGCCCGGCGCGAACGCGATTGCAGTCGCGACCACCACCTATGGCTTTACCGGCGGCGCCCATGGTTATGGCGCGGTGACCGGTGCGCTGGTCGACCTGCGCAGCGGCAGGTTGCTCGAGCCTTCCGACATCTTCTTGCCGGGAGACAAATGGCTTCCAGCATTGCGGGACCGGGTGGCGGCCGATCTCAAGAAGCAGTTCGTCGAGCGGCCCGGCTTCGAGGACGCGCTGGCGCCGGAGAAGCTGGACAAGCTGCTGCAGGAGCCGGAGCGCTATATCTGGCGCGCCGACGGCCTTGCGATCGTTTTCAACCAGTACGAGGTCGCTGCCTACGTCATGGGCCGCTACGTCGTGCACGTTCCCTATGGTCGCCTGGCACCGCTGATGCGGCCTGATGCGCCGATAGGCAAGTAAAAGGCCTAGTGCAGCTTCCGGCGGTCCTTCGGCGGCGTCGCCTGTGGGTTCGGCACGGTGCGCGCGCGTTCGATCGAGGGTACAGGCCCGGAGTGATGGCCGACCATGTGCCAGCCATCGCTCAGGCGTACGAAAGTGTTGGTCGCCATGAGCTGCACGTTGGGCAGAATTTCCCGGCAGACCACCAGGGCCAGTCCGGGCCGGCCGACCAGCCATTCGTCGGTGCAGCGCACGGAAGGCGCCTCCGGGTGTTTCAGGATGCCGCGCCAACTCGCCAGGATTTCGCTGCGCTCATGCAGCGGTCCCTGGCCCGGATGCAGGCAGACCATCGCTCCGGTCGGCGCCCACAGCGCCTCCATGGCGTCGATATCCCGGTCGTTGAACGCCCGATAGAAGGCGCGATTGGCCGCCAGCACGGCTTCGCGTTCTTCGTCGTCGAATTCCGCCAGTAGGGGCGGCAGGCGCGGCTGTCGGCGGGGCATCTTCGACCCTCGAAACTCACGGGTTGCGGAGTTAAGAATTAGCCGACACAGAGGAAGCATCCAACCCGGATCGCACATGTCCATTCCCAAGCTCGAGTTTCCGCCCTTCCATCTGCCCGCCGAGGCCGAGGCGCTGCGCGTCGAGGTCCGGCAGTTCCTCAAGGAGAGCATTCCCACGGTGAAGACCGAGGATCGCTTTCCGAGCTGGAATACGCACTCGCCGGAGTTCAGCAGGAAGATGGGCGCCCGGGGCTTCATCGGCGTGACCTGGCCCAAGCAGTACGGCGGCCACGAACGGAGCTTCCTCGATCGCTTCGTCATCACCGAGGAGCTCCTCGGCAACAGCGCGCCCGCCGGCGCCCATTGGGTGGCCGACCGCCAGTCGGGCCCGGTGCTGCTGCGCTTCGGCAGCGAGGAGCAGCGCCAGGCGATCCTGCCGCGCATCGTCAAGGGCGAGTGCTATTTCTCGATCGGCATGAGCGAGCCCGATTCGGGCTCCGACCTCGCCTCGGTGCGTACGCGCGCCGAGCCGGTGCCGGGCGGCTTCCGGGTCAACGGCACCAAGGTCTGGACCTCGGGCGCGCATCGCAATCACTACTGCATCACGCTGGTGCGCACATCGGGCCAGCATGGCGACCGCCACAAGGGCCTGAGCCAGCTCCTGGTCGATCTCAAGACGCCCGGCGTCACCATCCGGCCGATCATCAATCTCGCCGGCCGCCACGACTGGAACGAAGTGACGTTCAGCGACGCCTTCATCCCGGAGAGCTGCCTGATCGGCAACGAGGGCGACGGCTGGCTTCAGGTTACCAGCGAGCTGGCCTTCGAGCGCTCCGGTCCCGAGCGCTTCATGCAGAATTTCTACGTGCTGAGCGAGCTGGTGCGCGTGCTCGGCCGCCAGCCGGCCAAGCGGGCCTCGGCGATTCTCGGACGTCTGGTCGCGCGGCTCTGGACCTTGCGGCAGATGTCGGTCGCGGTCGCCGGCATGATGCAGGGCGGCAAGTCGCCGGCGATCGAAGCGTCGCTGGTCAAGGATCTCGGCACAATCTATCAGCAGGATCTTCCCGAGATTGCGCGCACGCTCGCCGAGAGCGATGCCACGACCGAGGACGACCTCGCCGATTTCCTCGATATCGCCCAGTACGCCACCATGATGGCGCCGAGCTACACCATCCAGGGCGGCACGACCCAGGTGTTGCGCGGCATCGTGGCGCGCGGCCTCGGATTGCGCTGAAGGAGAGGGGCGATGGACCAGGAAACCCGCGACATGCTGCTCGAGACGGCCGACCGCTTCTTCACCGAGAAGTGCGGCCGCGAGGTGGTGAACGGCGTCGAGAAGGGCGTGTGGCCCGCCGATCTCTGGAAGGAGATCGAGGAGATGGGCCTGCCGCTGATCGCCGTGACAGAAGATAAGGGCGGTGCGGGCGGGACGCTGGCGGACATGCTGGCCTTGCTGCGGCTTGCCGGCTCGCACGCCGTGCCGGTGCCGCTCGCGGAAACGGCGCTGGCCAATCTTCTGATCGGGGCCGCCGGCGGTCAGCCCGCGTCCGGACCGGCCAGCCTGGCACTCGGTAACCTGTCGATGAGCGGCGGCCGGGTGAGTGGCAAGGTCGAGAGGGTTCCGTTCGCGTCGGTCGCCGATCGGTTTGTGACCGTGGCCGGCAATACGCTGGCGGTCGTCGCCGCGTCCAATGCCACGATCGAGGACAGGCCGAGTCATGCCGGCGAACCGTACGGCACGGTTACGTTCGACAATGCGGCCGCTGAGTTTTCCGCCGCTTCGCCGGTGGATGCCGGGCGCGCGCTGGAGTTGGCAGCCCTGATGCGCGCCATGCAGATGGCCGGCGCCGCCGACAAGGTGCTCGCGACGGCGACCGAGTATTCCAAGCAGCGCGTGCAGTTCGGCCGTCCGATTTCGACGTTCCAGGCGATCCAGCACATGCTGGCCGAGCTGGCGAGTTGCGTTGCAGCGACCATCGCGTCGGCCGAGGCGGCGGCCCGCGATGCCGACGAGGCCGGTTTGGAAAAGGGCGGCAGCTTCTCGATCGCGGCAGCCAAGAGCCAGGGCTCGGAGTTCGCGCAACGCATTGCCGCGATCTCGCACCAGTCGATGGGCGCCATGGGATTTACCCATGAGCACATTCTCCATCACTACACGCGGCGGCTCTGGGTCTGGCGGCGCGATTTCGGCAGCGAGAGCTATTGGGGCGAGAAGATTGGCGCGGCCTATGCCAAGGCGGGCCCCGATGCCCTGTGGGCGGCCCTGAGCTCCAGCAACTTCGCCGCCTGAGACCAGCAACGGAGCGCTTTTCCCCAACAAACCGCTTGGGACTCTTGAGTGTTATAATATAACATAATATACCTGTCCCAGGACCCTTACCGGAGTGCAGGAGAAGATGTCGGCTGCTTGGGGAAAGGCGGCGTTGACGACGGTCGCAGCGGCCGCGCTTGCGCCCGCAGTGCTCGCCCAGGATGTCCCGCCGCCGCCCGTGGGCCAGGCCACCCCGGCGACCGAGATCACGGTAACGGCGACCCGTCTCGACGATGCCCGCAGTTCCATTCAGCCCAGCCTCGGCGCCGCCAAGTACGAATTTAGCCGGCGCGCAATCGAAGACGTCCCGATGGGCCAGCAGGCGCCGCTCAATCAGATTCTCTTGCGGGCGCCGGGTGTGGTTCAGGACAGCTTCGGCCAGGTCCATGTCCGCGGCGACCATGGCAACCTTCAATATCGCCTCGACGGCGTTCAGTTGCCGGAAGGTCTGTCGCTCTTCAACCAGGTGCTGGCGACGCAGTACGCCAACAAGATGTCCCTGATTACCGGCGCGCTGCCGGCGCAGTACGGATTCCGAACCGCCGGCATCGTCGATATCGAGGTGAAATCTGGGCGCACGGCGCCCGGCGCCGAGGCGTCGATGACGCTGGGTTCCTACAACTGGCAGCAGCCGGCCCTCTCTTACGGCGGATCAAGCGGCAGCTGGGACTGGTTCGCCACCGGGCAGTTCATGCACAACGCCATCGGCATCGAGAATCCGATGCCGACACAGGGACCGATCCACGACGACACCGACCAGTGGCACGGTCTTTTCAAGGTTTCGAAGATCCTCGACGAGAACACGCGCCTGTCCTTCATCGGCGGCGGATCGGGCGCACGATTCCAGATCCCGCAGGTGTCCGGCGTTCCCGCCGCCTTCACGGTCTTCGGGATACAGGCGACGAACAGCGCGTTGCTCGACCAGCGCCAGTGGGAGGACACTTGGTTCGGTATGGCGGCGCTGCAGAAGAAATTCGGCGATCTCGATTTTCAGCTCTCTGCCTTTGGACGTTCGTCCAATCTCAACTACCAGCCCGACTATCTCGGCGATCTCATGTTCAACGGCATTTCGCCTTGGGCGAGCCGCAGCAGCCTGGCGTTCGGATTGCAGGGCGATGGCTCGTGGAAGTTTCACGAGAAGCACACCCTGCGGGGCGGCTTCCTGGTCCAGCGCGAGCGGGCCACCGGTCTCACCTATGCCAACGTGCTGCCGGTCGACGGCAACGGTGCTCCGACCAGCGACCAACCATCGGGCATCGCCTTCGGCTCGGATCAGATCGGCTGGATGTTCGGCGTCTATCTCCAGGACGAGTGGAAGATTCTGCCAACCGTGACCCTGAATTACGGCGCGCGCTTCGACGCCATCAGTGCGCCCAGCCAGGAGAACCAGGTCAGCCCCAGAATTAACGTCGTGTGGGAGCCCAACGACTTTCTGACCGTGCACGCGGGCTATGCACGCTACTTCACGCCGCCGCCATTAGGTCAGATCGGCAATGCGGCGATCGCCACCACGCTCGGCACGACGGCGCGGCCCGCGGTCACGGCCAACGACCCTCTGAAGGCCGAGCGGTCGAACTACTTCTCGGGCGGCTTCGAAGTGCGGCCGCTAGACGGTCTCAAATTCGGCTTCGATGCCTACTACAAGATGGCCGAGAACCTGATCGACGAGGGTCAATTCGGCGCCCCGATCTTCCTGACGTCGTTCAATTATGCGAATGCCAACGTCAAGGGCTTCGAACTGACGGGAAGCTACGACACGGGGCCGTGGTCGCTGTACGGCAACCTGGCCTGGTCGGATGCCCAGGGCAGCGCGATCAATTCGGCGCAGTTCAATTTCGGACAGGCCGAGCTGAACTACATTGCCCAGAACTACATCTATCTCGATCACAACCAGAGCTGGACGGCGTCCGCAGGGGCCGCCTACACCTTCAATCAGGGCTCGGAGTGGGCGACGCGGCTGTCGGCCGATTTCATCTACGGCAATGGCCTTCGCCGGACCCTCGTCAATCCCAACGACTCGGCACTGCCATCCTATGCGGTGTTCAATCTCTCGGCGGCCCAGAAGCTGCCGATCAAGGGAACGCGCGGCGCCGAGCTTCGCTTCGATGTCCTGAACGTCTTCGACAACAGCTACCAGATCCGGGACGGCACCGGCGTCGGCGTCGGCGCTCCGCAGTACGGCATGCGCCGGACATTCCTGGTGACCTTGGCGCAGAAGTTCTGACCGCCCGGAGGAAGTACAAGTTGCAATAGTGTACGGCGGGGAGGGGCCATAAGGTGCGCCGTACATGTCGACGCAGCAGCATCACGGTCACGACCACAACCACGACCACGACCACGACCATAGCGACGTCCATGCGGGGCATGCTCATGCCCACGGGGTTGGTCACAGTCACAGTCATGCGCCGGCGAGCTTCGATCGTGCTTTCGCCATCGGCATCACCCTGAATGTCGCGTTCGTAGTCGCCGAGGCGGTTTATGGCTTTCTCGCCAACTCGCTCGCCCTGCTGGCCGACGCCGGCCACAATCTCAGCGACGTGCTGGGCCTCTTGTTGGCCTGGGCGGCGTCGTCGTTGGCCAAGCGCCGGCCGAGCGCGAAATATACCTACGGCATGAAGCGGACGCCGATTCTGGCGTCGCTGGCCAACGCCATGCTGCTCCTGATCGCCTGCGGGGCCATCATCCTGGAAGCCGTCCGGCGCTTCGAATCGCCCGAGCCGGTGGCGGAGATGACCGTGATCTGGGTCGCCTCCATCGGCATCCTGATCAACGGCGCGACGGCGCTGGGTTTCATGTCCGGGCGACGGGACGACATCAACATCCGCGGTGCCTTCATTCACATGTTCGCCGATGCGCTGGTGTCATTGGGTGTGGTCGTGAGCGCGCTGATCATCATGGCGACCGGCTGGCTGTGGATCGACCCGCTGGTCAGCATCGGGGTCGCGGTGGTCATCCTGGGCACGACCTGGTCGCTGTTGCGCGATTCGATCAACCTCGCCCTGGATGCCGTGCCTTCAAGGATCGATCGGGACGAGGTCGAAGCCTACCTCAAGGGCTTGCCTGGCGTGAGCGAGGTACACGACCTGCATATCTGGTCGATGAGCACGACCGAAGTCGCGCTGACGGTGCATCTGGTGCGGCCGGGGGCGGGGCTCGACGATGGGCTGCTGGTGACGGCTAGCCGGGGACTGGCCGAGAGATATGGCATTGGCCATGCCACCCTGCAGATCGAGGCCGGCGATCCCGCACACCCCTGCGTGCTGGCGCCTGCCGACGTGGTCTAGCCGCGGATCTTCTCTAGCCTCGGATCTCCACGCCAGCCCATTCCTCGAGCAGCTTGGCGACATGGGTGAAGTCGGAGTCGGCACCGAACCGCGCCTTGGTGACGGCCAGCATCTGGCGCACCGCGGCGCCCACCACCATGGGCACGCCCATCGTCTCCGCCTCGTCGACGCAGAGTCGCACGTCCTTGTAGGAGAGGCCGGTCGCGAATCCGAAATCGAACGTACCGGGCAGGATGGTGCGCGGGAACTTGTCCTGGCTTGCGCTGTTGCGGCCGCTCGACGCGTTGATGATGTCGATCAGCACGCGCGCGTCGAGGCCGGCCTTGACGCCCATCGCCATCGCCTCCGAGGTGGCAACCAGTGCCGTGGCGGCCAGCAGGTTGTTGGCGAGCTTGGCCGACTGGGCGAGGCCCGGCTTTTCGCCGGTGTAGAACACCTTGCCGAACACCTTGAAGACCGCCTCGAGTTGCTCGAAGCGTGGCTTGGGGCAGGACACCATCACCGCGAGCGTGCCGGCCTTTGCCCCGGTGACGCCGCCGCTCACCGGCGCGTCGACCCAACCGATGGAGCGGTCGGCAAGCAGGCCCGCAATCTGCGCCGCGGCGCCCGGACCGGTGGTCGACAGGTCGATCACCGTCCTGACCTTGGAACCATTGATCACGCCGTCATTTCCGCCCAGCGCCACGCTGCGCACGACATCGGGCATCGGCAGGCTGAGCAGCACGGTCTCGGCTTGCGAGGCGACCTCGGCCGGTGAGGACGCGATCTGCGCGCCGCGGTCGACGAACGGCTTGAGCGCCTCTGGCGAGACGTCGTAGACGCAAAGCTTGTAACCGGCATCGAGCAGGCGCAGCGCCATGGGTCCGCCCATGCGACCCACGCCCACGAAACCCAACAATTCACCTGCCATGGTCGGTCATTCCTTTGGTATCGCTACCATCCTATAGTGATCCGCGAATGCCGGGGTCAAGATGGTGTCGCGACCACGGCGCATCGATCGGAACGGAGCAATGAGCGTCGGCGGCAAGCGCAAGCGGGGTGGCGGACAGGTCAACATGCATGACATCGCGCGCCATGCCGGCGTTTCGCCCATGACGGTGTCCCGCGCATTGCGCGAGCCCGGGTCGGTGTCGGAGAAGATGCGGCGCAAGGTCGATGCCGCGGTTCGCGAGTTCGGTTACCTGCCCAATCGCATAGCGGGCAGCCTTTCCTCCAAGCGTTCCAACGTGGTCGGGCTCGTGGTCCCCTCCATTCGCAATTCGCTCTATGCGAGCATGGTCCAGGCCATCTCCGAGGTGCTGCGCGCCAACGGCCTGCATCTCATGATCGCCGACAGCGGACATCGCCTCGCCGACGAGGAGGCGCTGGTCGAGGCACTGCTCGCGCAGCGGGTCTGCGGGCTCGTGCTGCACAACACGCGGCACAGCAAGCGGGTGCGCGAACTGGTGCGCAGCACCGGGGTGCCCGTGATCGAGACCGGCAACCTGCCGGCCGATCCGCTCGACATGGCGGTGAGCTATTCCAATTTCGAGGCGGCCCGCGCCATGACGCTTCATCTGGCGCGGCTCGGCTACCGTCGCATCGGTTTCGTCACGCTGCCACTGCGCGACAACGACCGTTCGGAGCAACGGCGTCGTGGCTATTTCGCCGCTCTGAAGGAGCAGAAGCTTCCGGTCGATCCCAGCCTGGTGCTGGAGGCTCCGGGAGGCTTCAGCGAGGGCGGTGACGCGCTGGGGCGGCTGATCCAGACCCACCCGGATATCGATGCGGTGTTTTTCGCCGGTGACGTGCTGGCGGTTGGTGCGCTGTTCGAGTGCCAGCGGCGCGGCTGGGCGGTGCCGGGCAGGGTCGCGATTGCGAGTTTCGACGATCTCGATCTTCTGCGGCATACCGTGCCCGCCGTGACCACGCTGCGCCTGCCTCGGCAGGAAATCGGCCGGCGCAGCGCCGAACTGCTGGTCAATCGTTTGCGCGGGGCGACGCCCGAACGGCTGAAGATCGATGTCGGCTTCGAAATCGTTCAGCGGGACAGTACCTGAGAGGATCGCATGTCGTTGAAGGGCAGGAGCGCACTCATCACCGGTTCCACGCAAGGACTAGGCCTCGCCATGGCCGAACGGCTAGCGTCGCTGGGCTGCAATATCGTGATGAATGGTCTGGGGGATACGACGCTGATCGAGGGGCGCCGCCTGGCGCTGGAGAAGGTGCACGGCGTGCGGGTTGTGCACTCGTCCGCCGACCTCGCCCAGCCGGCGCAGATCGAAACGATGGTGAAGGAGG
>CAWUOG010000092.1:0-9681 GCA_963923875.1 uncultured Alphaproteobacteria bacterium | reverse complement strand
TCGCGAGGTCCGGATCCTCGCCCGGCGGGCCAGCCGGCACGACGAACGGCTTGCCGTCGATCGGCCAGAAGAACTGGCCACCGTCGGGGTGATAGTTCACGTGCCAGAGATGGACGTGGCCCGGCGCGGTGCGATAGCCCAGCACGTAGTCGCCACCGACCGCGGCGTTGACCCCGCGCAACTCGTTGCCCTGCCATTCGCAGGCGAACACGCCTTCGGTGGTGCCGCCCTCGTTGCCGGTGCCGGGATCGAGCTTGCGATGGCCTTTCAGCGGCCAGGGCACGATCTCCACGACATGAGTCTTGGGGTCGCGCACGATCTCGCCGAAACCTTTCATGCTTTCCGGCGTCGCGCGGACGACCGGCACGTCGATCAGGCGCATGCTCACGCCGCCTTGCCCAGATCTTCGCCGGCCAACGCGCGATCGATCAGCTTCACGACGTTGTCGCGGCCATAGAGCTTGATGAAGGCGCCCATGCGCGGGCCCTGCGAACTGCCGAGCAGTACTTCGTACAGTGTCTGGAACCACTGGCGCAGCTCCTCTTTGGCGAAGTGACGCTTGCCGGTCTCATAGACTTCGTTCTGGATCGTCTCGGCGGTCTCGCCGTCCGGAATCCTGCGCAAGGTGTCGGCAAGATCCGCCAGCGCCGCGCGCTCCTTGTCGTCGGGCAGGCGGAACTTCTTCGAACTCTTCACGAAGTCCTGGTAGTAGGCGACAGCGCCCTGGAGCAGCTTGTCGAGATAGGGCGCACTTTCCGGCGTCGCGCCCGGCACGTAGCGCCGCAGGTACTGCCACAGCACGTTCTTGTCGTCGGTGTGCGCGACACTCGCGAGATTGAGCAGCATGCCGAAGCTGACGCCGCCGGAATGGTGGTCGACGCTCTCGCCATTGTGAATGTGCCAGGCCGGGTTCTCGAGCGCCTTTGCCGGCTCTTCCTTGGGCAACTTCTCGACCGCCGCAAGATAGTCGTCGATGGCGCGTGGGATGACGTCGAAATAGAGCCGCTTGGCGCGGCGCGGCTGCTGCTGCATGTACAGCGCCAGCGATTCGGGCGGCGCATAGCGCAGCCATTCCTCGACCGAAAGCCCGTTGCCCTTGGACTTGGAGATCTTCCTGCCCTGATCGTCGAGGAACAGCTCGAAGTTGAAGCCCTCCGGCGGTTCACCGCCCAGGATTTTCACGATCTTCGCGCTGAGCTCGGCCGACTGGATCAGGTCCTTGCCGTACATCTCGTAGTCTACGCCGAGGGCGAACCAGCGGCCGGCCCAGTCCGCCTTCCACTGCAGCTTGACGTTGCCGCCGGTCACCGGCGTCTCGGTCAGGGTGCCGTCTTCGTCGCGATAGACGATAGTGCCGGCATCGACGTCGGTCTGGATCACCGGCACCTGCAGCACGCGGCCGGTCTTGGGCGAAATCGGCAGGAAGATCGAGTAGGTCGCCTGCCGCTCCGCGCCGAGCGTCGGCAGCATCACCGCCTGCACCTCGTCGTAGTGCCGCAACATGGCGAGCAGCATCTTGTCGAAGCGGCCGGACCTGTACCAGTCGCTTGCCGACTGAAACTCGTACTCGAACCCGAACGAGTCGAGGAACGCGCGGAGGCGGGCGTTGTTGGCCGCGCCGAAGCTGCCGTGCTCGCTGCCGAACGGATCGGGCACGGCCGTGAGCGGCTTGCCCAGGTGCTGCGCAAGCATCTCCTTGTTGGGAACGTTGTCCGGCACCTTGCGCAGACCATCCATGTCGTCGGAGAAGCAGAACAGCCGTGACGGCACGTCGCTCAGGCGCTGGAATGCCTGCCGCACCATGGTGGTACGCACGACCTCGCCGAAGGTGCCGATATGCGGCAGGCCGGATGGGCCGTAGCCGGTCTCGAACAGCACATAGCCTTTCGACGGCGTTTTGCCGCCAGTGCGCGCGACGAGCTTGCGGGCTTCTTCGAATGGCCAAGCGCGCGCGGCCTCGGCGAGAGTGCGATCGATCTGAGACATGGAAAGGTCAAATTAGGGCATTTGCGCCGGGGTTGCCACCGGACCAAAGTGCGCGGCCACCATGAAGAAAAATCCCCTCTCGCTTGCCTTCGGCGGCTTCCTGGCCATGGCCGCAGGCATTGGCATCGGCCGCTTCGTCTATACGCCGATCCTGCCGCCTATGGTCGAGGCAGTGCCGCTCACCAAGAGCGCGGCGGGCCTGATCGCGTCGGCAAACTTCGTCGGATACCTTGCGGGCGCGCTGCTCGCGTCGTGGCCTGGCCTGCCCGGCACGCGCCGCTTTTGGCTGATCCTGGGGCTCGCGACCAACGCACTCTGCCTCGTCGCGATGGGGCTCACCCACTCGCTCGCGTTGTTCTTGGCGTTGCGCCTGGCGGCGGGCGTGGCCTCGGCCTTCGCGCTGATCTTCAGTTCGGCGCTAGTGCTCGACCGACTGGCGCGCGCCGGCCGGCCTGGCCTCTCGGCGCTGCATTTTGCAGGCGTTGGCTCGGGCATCGCGCTCTCGGCTGCCGTGGTCGCCGTCCTGCTCGCGGCCCACTTGCCGTGGCCAATCCTGTGGTTCGCGGCCGGTGCCCTGTCGTTGGCGGCCGTCATCGGCGTCGTCTTGCTGGTTCCCGCACAGGAGGGCGCTGCGCCAACTGCGGCAACCTCCAGCTCCAAAGCCGGTGGCGGCTTCGCCGCCTTGCTCGTGGCCTACAGCCTGTTCGGGTTCGGCTACGTCATCACCGCCACTTTCCTGATGGCGCTGATTCGCGCGGCGCCTGGCCTCGCACTGCTCGAGCCCTTCGCCTGGGTTTTCGTCGGCCTCAGTGCGGCACCCTCGACGATCCTGTGGAACGCCGTCGCCGCGCGCTGGGGAATCCTGAAAGGCTTCGCTCTCGCGGCCTTCGTCGAGGCGATCGGCGTTGCCGCCTCCGTGCTGTGGGTCAGTACACCGGCGATCGTGCTGGCTGCGGTGCTGTTGGGAGGCACCTTCATGGGCCTCACCGCACTCGGCCTGATCGCCGCCCGCGCACAAGGCACCGGCGATCCGCGGGCGCGGCTCGGCCAGATGACCGCGGCGTTCAGCGCCGGCCAGATCGTCGGGCCCGCCTTCGCCGGCTACGCCTATGATCTCACCGGCAGCCTGACCCTGCCCTCACTAGCCGCCGCCGCCGCGCTGCTGCTCGCGTCAGCGCTCGCGCTGTTCGCCGATCGTCCCTGACGTCGACTTGCAACGCATCCATCAAGTGCGCCCGAGAATCGCCAGCGCTTCTTTTGCCGCGCGCAGGCCGGAACCGTGTGCACCCATCAGGCTGCCGTCGGCCGTCGCCTCGCCAGCGAAGAGCACCTTTTCGTGATGCGGGCGCGCCATCTCGGCGCGCGCCGATTCGGGACCGATCGACCAGGCTCCGTGCGCATAGCGATCCTCACCCCACCGCGTCGAGCGCGCGCCGGCAAAGGTGCTGCGCACCTTCGCGCCGAATATGTCGGCGAGCAGCGACATTGCCGTCGATCCAGCCGCCGTCGGTCCGTTGGCCTCGATCTGCCGCGCCTCCTCGCCGGGAAAGAACAGGATCGCGCCCTCATGGCCCTGCGGGCGGAGCAGCGCCTGGACGACGCGGGCCTGACCACCCTTGGAGACCATCGCCAGGATACGCGCGTCGGCCGGCGCATCGATCACCTTCTGCGAGAAGGCCACCGCGACCTTGTCGAAGTACGCCATCGGCAGCGCCCCGATCGCGGCGCGCTTGGCCATGCTGAGCGGCGGCGCGAAGCCGACTTCCGGCATGACCCCAGTGGGCACGGTAACGATCGTAGTGCGGGCGTCGTACTCGCCATTCGACGTCACCAGTCGCACCAGCGACCCGGTCGAATCGATACGCAGAACCCGGGTGTTGAGCTTGATCGGCTGACCGGCTGCCGGCCTGACATCGATCTGGACCACGATCGGCGGAAAGGATGGCGTGCGGCGCATAGCCTGCGCGAGCGCCAGTTTCTCAAGGGGCTCGTCCGGCCGGATCAGCGTCGCCGGATCGATCCCCGGGCGCTGCTCGCGCACCAAGGCGACACGCTTCTCCATCTCCGCCGCCACGGCCTCGTAGCGATCGTAGTCCTCGCGGGCGAGTTCCTTGCCGTCGACCAGAATGGCGGCGTCGCGCCGAGGCACGATCGAGGTCGGCGCACCCCAGTCGAAGTCGAATCCCAGGCTCCTGTCGGTGTAGACGCGGCCGCCGATGCGATCGCGCGCCTCCAGCACCAGGACGCTCTTGCCGGCGCCGATCAGCGCGCGGGCTGCAGCGAGGCCCGCGATACCCGCGCCGACAATGACCGCGTCCAGGGTCGCAGCCCGCGCGCCGCGCGCGAAGCCCGCGGCCATCGCAGTACCCAGCAGCAGGCGGCGGCGCATCACTGCGCCCGAATGAGGGGGAAAGGCTGCTGGCGGATACGACCCGCCGAGGGCGACTTCATGCTCCGAGCATAATTGCAACCGACGCTCGGTGCATCGGCGGAATGGGGTGTGATATTCACCAGGCATGGCATTCCCCGCCCTGATCGCGACGGCGCGCGGCGCGCTGTGGCTGACGCCCGACGGCGAGATCGAGCGGCTCTCCGCCCCCGACGCCGCTTTGCGCGCCGCCGGCAGCCTGCCGCTCTGCGTGCATGCGCCGGCCATCGCAGCGCGGCTGGGGCTGGACTCCCTGCCGGCGCGTGACCTGCTCGAACTCTACGCTTTCGTACGGCCGGCCTCGTTCTGTCTGCCCACGGTGCGCGGCCTGGCCGATGCGCTCGACCTTCCCTGGGAAGACGAGCTTGCCGCCCTGCCGGCGATCGCGAGCACGCTGATCGACGAACTGGAGGACATGGCCGCTTTTGCCTCGTCCGAGTTGAAGGACATCGCGCTCACCATGGCGCGCGGCAACTGGGTGTGGGGCGAGACGGTGCTGCGGGCCTTGAGCATCGATCCAAATCCGGCGCGGAAGCCGCGGCCGGGCGCCGGGCTCGACGTCTGGAAGAGCCTGCCCGCCTGGGAGGACCCGCCGCCCGCACCACCGCCCTCCAGCGAGCCGGTCGAGCCACGAGAGGCCCGGCTGCGGCTGGCCCAGATGGTCGCCGCCGGTCCCAACATGGCCGAGGCTCGGCCGACCCAAAGCGACTATGCGTCGGCCGCCAGCCAGGCCTTCACCCCGCGCGAGGAAGAGGACAAGCCCAATGTGGTGCTGGCCGAGGCCGGCACCGGCGTAGGCAAGACCTTGGGCTATGTCGCGCCCGCATCGCTATGGGCAGAGAAGAACGGCGCGCCGGTCTGGATCGCGACCTACACCCGCAATCTGCAGCGCCAAATCGACAACGAACTTGATCGCCTGCACCGCGACTCAGCCGAAAAGCGGCGCCGGGTCGTAATCCGCAAGGGCCGAGAGAACTACCTCTGCCTGCTGAATTTCCAGGAGGCCGTGCAACGTACCGGCCTGATGCCGGAGAACGCCGTCGGCCTCGGCCTGCTGGCGCGCTGGGCGCTCGCGTCGCGCGACGGCGACATGATCGGCGGCGACCTGCCGGCGTGGCTGCTCGACCTGATCGGTCGCTTCCGCCTGCAGCGACTGGCCGACCGGCGTGGTGAGTGCATCTACTCCGCCTGCGAACACTACAAGAAGTGCTTCGTCGAGCGGACCATCCGCCGCGCCCGCACAGCCGACATCGTGATCGCCAACCACGCGCTGGTCATGGTGCAGGCGGCGATGGGCGGTCTCGACGACGCGACGCGCCCCACGCGCTACGTGTTCGACGAGGGCCATCACCTGTTCGATGCCGCCGACGGAGCCTTCGGCGCGCATCTGAGCGGCGTCGAGGCCTCGGATCTGCGGCGCTGGCTGCTCGGCGCCGAGGGACGGCGCGGCAGCCGCGCGCGCGGGCTGGAACGACGGGTCAACGATCTCCTGAGCGAAGATCCCGAAGCGCAGGGCGCGCTGCGCCGTCTGCTCGACCTGGCGCAGCGCCTGCCCTCGCCCAACTGGCAGACCCGGTTGGCCGATGGCAACGTGCTGGGCCCCGCCGAGGAGTTCCTCGCTCTGCTGCGTCAGCAGGTGCGTGCCCGCGCCGCCGGCGAAGACCAGGGCTTCGGCATGGAATGCGACGTGCGGCCGCTCAATACCGGCATCCTCGAGGCCGCCGACAAGTTGGCCGACACGTTCGAGGCGATGCTCGTGCCGGTGCGAAAACTGCGCGCAGCGCTCCGGGCAAAGCTCGAAGGCGAGGCCGACAAGCTCGACAGCGGCCAGCGCGGCCGCATCGAGGGCGTCGCACGCTCGCTGACAAACCGGTGTGAGCTGACACTCGAAGCCTGGCGCGGCATGCTGCGCGGCCTGCACAACGATGCCGACAAGGCGTTCGTCGACTGGTTCGCGATAGAACGCAGCCAGAACCGCGAGACCGACGTCGGGATGTACCGGCACTATCTCGACCCGACCGAGCCGTTTGTAAACGCAGTGATCAAGCCAGCCCATGGCGCGGTCATCACGTCGGCGACCTTGCGCGACTCTCTGGGCCTCTCCACCCCGGCGAATGACGAGAATCACAGCGCGCTCGCCGACTGGACTTCCGCAGAGGCACGCACCGGCACAAGCCATCTCCTGGCACCGGCGCTGCATGCCGCAATGGCCTCGCCGTTCGACTACGCCGGGGCCACGAAGGTATTGATCGTGCGCGACATCAAGCGCGATGACGCCGACCAGGTTGCCAGCGCCTACCGCGAGCTGTTTCTGGCCGCCGGCGGTGGCGCGCTCGGACTATTCACCGCCATCGGCCGCCTGCGCGCCACTTACCAGCGCATCGCGCCGGCGCTTGAGGAAGCGGGCTTGCCGCTCTACGCCCAACATGTCGGCGGCATGGATGCCGCGACGCTGGTCGACATCTTCCGGGCCGAGGAACATTCCTGCCTGCTCGGCACCGACGCCGTGCGCGACGGCGTCGACGTGCCGGGCCGCTCGCTCAGGTTGATCGTGTTCGACCGCGTGCCCTGGCCGCGACCCGACATTCTCCACCGCGCGCGAAAGGCGGCATGGAGGGAGAGGCTGGGTGGCGGCGCCAACGGCTACGACGACATGCTGGCGCGGCTGCGGCTCAAGCAGGCCTATGGCCGGCTGATCCGGCGCGCCGACGACCGCGGCGTATTCGTGATGCTCGACTCGCGCCTTCCTAGCCGCCTGCTCGGGGCATTTCCGGCTGGCGTGTCGATCGAGCGCACCGGCCTCGCCGAGGCGATCGCCGCTGTGAAGGCGTTCCTCGGCGACAGCGCGGAGCCGCCGCCAACGGGGATGCAGGCGGGAGCGGATTCCGACGTCCCATTCTGACGCCGGCGATCCTGCTGCTCTGCTCAGGACGAGCCGAGGGCAACCGGGCGGAACAGCAGGTAGAACACGAACGCCCACACCAGGATCCAGAAAGCCCAGGTAAGGGTCGGGTGATCGGCTTGCCATTCGAGAATGCGCTTGGGCAAGGCGGACTGTTTCATGGGACGTATTTTGTCCCGACCCCGGGAGACATCCTTGATCTGGATCATCCGCCGGCAGGCAATCCAATCTAGAATTCATCGTTGTTATTCGGCTTCTTTCCGGGGGCCGCGCATGCGTCTGCTCACCTTCCTGGGCCTCGCCGCCTTGCCACTCCTCGCGCTGTCGTCCGGCGCGGCCGGTCAGGATATTGGCGGCCAGGACACCGGCGGCCTGTCCTCGAACGCACTCTCGCGCTGCGCCGGCAAGGTCGGGCGCGACACGCGTCAGGCCGATCCAGCGTTCGGCATCATCATGCTCGACGGCATGCCGTGGATGGCCATCGAGCGGACCGAGGAGAAAGTGGGCAGCCAATTGATCGCCACCACGGTCACCAGCAACGGCGCGATGATCCCCCACAGGGGAACCACGATGTATTTCCGCTTCACGTGCCTGCTCGACGACAAGGGCGAGGCGGTACTGTTCCACATGCGTCGGGCCGATCCGCGCATCGGCGACGGCCTACCAGCCGCACTGACGGTGCGCGGTGTCGCCGGCTATCGCTCGCGCAACGCCCTGCCGCGCGGCGCCGAGCTGCGCGTTCAATTGCTCGACCAATCTGCCTCGCCGCAAGGCGAGATCCTGGCCGAGCAGGTGGTGCGCAGTGGCTGGGTGGTGCCGATTCCCTTCGAGATGCGCCTGCCGAAGAACACCTCGCTCGCCGGGCGCAAACTGGCAGTGGCCGCCCGACTGGTCGCCGAGCGTCGCGTGATCTTTCAACTCGCCCAGCCCCAACCGCTCACCGGCGACGCCGCCAGCCAGCAGATCGAACTATTGCTCGACCCACCATCCTGAGCCGGCCGTAGCGGCCAAACGGGCCCATGGCGGCGTTGTCGGCACTCTTGCGCCTTTTGCCATTAGCCCCTGCGCCCAGATTCGCCATGGGCAGAAAAGAAAAAGTCTCATGAGAGGCTTGCTTGCTTTGCGCAAATGGAGCCGGTCGCTGACCCGGTAGCCCAAGACGCCGACACCGCGCGCCAAGACTCGTCTTGGACCTACCGGAAGAATGCCGGAAATGCGGCTCGATCTTGCGGATCCAGGCCACGTGGCGTCTCCTTCCGGTGACAGGAAGTCGCGAACCCCGTCGCCATAGGAGCCGACTGGGAGGCCTACCGACTATGGTCGCCTAATCGATCGCCCATCACATTATCTGGCCAGCGTCGCCAACATCACGCGGGCCGGTTCACTGGACAACTGCAGCAGGCCGGCGAACGGCGTGCTGAGCTCGACGATCAGGAATAGCGCACCAGAGACCGCGAGCGACGAGACGACGAGCGCCCCGATCACGGTGGGGTTGGGCTGCACATACAGACCGAAACTCGCGAAGATAGCCGAGCTGCACAAGATCAGGATGACGAGTACCGGAGCCGGCAGCGGACTGGGCCCCGCCTGGTCGGCGAGCAGCCGGTGGATCTTCACGAGGTTTGCCATGAGCAACAGGGACTGGCTTTTGAACCATTTTTGCGCCTCGTCTGCCGGCGCCAGGTTCACCAGCATGCGCTCCATTTCGAACAGCGCCTGGTGGACGTCGGCGACGCCAGCCGGCACGCCGGTAAAGTCCTCGTCCGACCAGCGCCGACGCACCGAACCAGCCAAGGCTTGCTTCAGCAGTTCGCGGATCGGCGCTGTCTCGGGTCCATAGGCGCGCAGGCGCAGGTCGAGATGGCCGATCGTGACCATGCTCTCGCGGTATTCGCGCTCGATATCCTGGCGGAAGCCGTTCGCCGAAGAAATCAGCAGGCTGAGCACCAGCGCCACCAAGGTCGCCATCAGGCCGGTGGCAAGCTTGACGACGTCGGTCGATTCGCGGGCAAGATGGTGCGCCGGCAGCCGGTCGCGGGCGAGCAGTCCGCCCATCGCGCCAGCAACGATACAAACGAAGGCGACTGCCGCCAGGCCGAACGCGCTCATCGGGACCCCGTCGATTTCGCTCTCAGCCGCCGGCCTCAAGGCCTCACTGGCCGGATCTGACCAGCGACATCTCGGCGATGCCGTCGGCAAAATTGAGTCCGTTGCTGCCGCCTTGTACGACCACCGACGTCAGGATGATCGCGTTGTTGGTGCCACCATAGAGCGCATTGCTTCCGGCGGTGCCACCGGCCGCGATCGACGCCTGAGTGCCGCCGTAGTTTCCGGCCAGCACACCCAACGGTGCATTTTCGTCGAG
>CAWUOG010000091.1:0-9895 GCA_963923875.1 uncultured Alphaproteobacteria bacterium | reverse complement strand
GTTCGTGCAGAAGGGCGCGGGCCTGTGGCGCACACCGGCCGGCGCCTCGGGCAAGTCCTGCGCCGACTGTCATGGGGAGGGCAGCATGAAGGGGGTGGTGGCGCGCTACCCCGCGATCCCACGCGGCCGCGAGACGCCGGTCGATCTCGAGGGGCGCATCGAGCTCTGCCGCAGCGATAACCAGCAGGCCGGCAAGCTCGCGCCGGACAGCGACGAACTGCTGGCGCTCACCGCCTACGTCGCCAGCCAGTCGCGGGGGCTGCCGATCGCGCCACCGGACGATCCGCGGCTTTCGCGCCTCAAGGCCGAGGGCGAGGCGCTGTATCGGCTGCGGCAAGGCCAGCTCAACCTGTCCTGCGCGATCTGCCACGACGACAATGCCGGCAAGAAGCTCGCGGGGATCACGGTGCCGCAGGCCCATCCCACCGGCTATCCGATCTACCGGCTGGAATGGCAGACGCTGGGATCCCTCAAGCGGCGGCTGCGCAACTGCCTCGTCGGCATCCGCGCCGAGCCGTTGGCATGGGACGCCCCGGAACTTGTTTCGCTGGAATTGTATCTGATGGAGCGCGCCCGCGGCATGACGATGGAAGGCGTCGGCGTCCGGCCTTGAGTGTCCCAACGCGTTGACGCCGTGCCATGCGGCGGCCTATGACAACTGCGCAGCCGAGGGAAACCAGTTGCAGTCTCTGAGAGAAATTCTCGCCACGACTAGAATCCTCCGTCGGCGGTCGGTGCTGCGTGCCGCGTCCGCGGTGACAATGCTCGCCGCGTCAATCGTGCCGGTGGCGCCACGCATCGCCTCGGCCCAGACCACGCGGCTGACCCTCGGCACCGCGCTCGAAGGCGGTGCGCTGCAGAACTACGGCGTTGCCTTCATTGACGGCTTGCGCATCGTCGATCCGCTGATGGAGATCCGCGCTGTCAGCACAGGAGGCGTCCAGGACAATGTGGCCCTGCTCGAGCAGGGAAAGCTCGACATTGCCCTGGTCTTCGGCGAGGTCGCGCACGAGCTGTTCGCCGGCGTCGGCCGGACGCCGACCAGGCTCAAGGTGATCAGCGTGATGTATTCGACGCCGGGCATGTTCGTGGTCCGGGCCGAGAGCCGCTACCGCACCATCAGCGATCTCAAGGGCCGTCGCGTCGTCTGGAACATCCGGAACGGCGGCCTCGCCCTTCAAGGGCGCTACGTGATGGATGGGCTCGGTCTCGATCCGGAGAAGGACTTCGAGGCGGTCTATATCGAGAAGTTGAGTGACGGTCCGGAGATGGTGCTCGACGGCACCGCCGCCGCGCTGTGGGGCGGAGGGTATCGCTGGCCGGGCTTCATCACGGTGGCCAGCAACACGCGCGGCGCACGCTTCATCGCCCCCAACGAGACGGAAATCGCGCGCATCCGCGAAAAGCATCCGTTCCTTGCACGGCTGGTCGTGCCGGCCGGACTCTATCCCGGCCAGCACGAGGCGATTCCCACCGTCGGCACCTGGAGCTACGTGCTGGCGCGGGCCGACCTCGAGGAATCCTCGGGCTATCGGCTGGCGGCATCGCTGCACAAGGTCGAGCGCGCCAACCTGCTCAACAAGACGCTGGTCGAATCGACGATCAAGAACACGCTGTCGGCAGTGAGCAGTCCCGACATGCTTAACCCCGGCGTGCTCGCCTACTACAAGAAGGCCGGGCTGGTTCAGTAGTCCGTACGAGAACGGTTTTCTCCGCGGGAGCCGGAGAGAGATTTTTCTGCCGGTTCCCGGCTGAAAATCGACGTGCCCTTTCGATGTCTTGCCGCGGCGTGCGTGGCTAGTCTTCGGCCATGCGCTCCTTCACCCAGGACCTTGTCGCCCGCACGGCCCGACTGTTTGCGACGCCGCAGCCGGAATTGTGGACAGTGTCGGTCGCCGGCCGGCCGATCGGCCTGCTCGCGTGCGAGGCGGGCGGCGCGCGGTTGAGCTGGTTCGAAGCCGCCGATCCCCGGCTGCGCAGCTATGCCGGTCCGCTGCCCGGCGGTTCGACGGGAGGTGGCTCGACCGGAGGCCGCTCGACAGGAGGCGGATCGCGCGACGCCGAGCTCGAGGCGCTCGCCGCCGCCCTCAGCCTGCGGCTCGGCCGGCAAGTGGAGCTGGACTCGCTGCCGGTCTAGACTGCTTTCCCATGGCCGCAATCAACCAGGACATGGACGCCATCGACCGCAAGATCGTGGCGCTCCTGCAGGACGACGCCAGTCTCTCGCTGGCGCAGATCGCCCATCGCGTCGGGCTGTCGCAAAGCCCGTGCTGGAAGCGCATCCAGCGGCTGGAGAAGACCGGCATCATCCAGAAGCGGGTGGCGCTGATCAATCCGGAGGCGATCGGCATGGGCCTCACGGTCTTCGTCTCGATCGAGACCGGAGACCATTCGACCACCTGGCTGTCGAAGTTCGCCCAGACCGTGACCGCCATGCCCGAGGTCATGGAATTCCACCGCATGGCCGGCGACATCGACTACATGCTGCGGGTCGCGGTGCCCAACATGCAGGCCTACGACGCCTTCTATAAGCGGCTGATCGACACCATGCCGCTCAAGAACGTCACCTCGCGCTTCGCCATGGAGCGCATCAAGTCGACCACGGCCTATCCGCTGCCGGCCGACCCGCGAAATTCCCGGGACGGAAAGAAGAAGGGCTGAGACGCCGGGGTGCGCGCCAGCGGAGTGGCGCGGCCTCCGGCCGTGATATGCTGGCGCCCGTACTCATCCCCGGGAGCGTTGCCATGAGCGTCCATACGCTGAAGACCGCGAAAGTCGCCAGCCTCAAGTCGAACGTTTCGCCCGAGGAGTGGCAGGCCCGCGTCGATCTCGCGGCCTGCTACCGGCTGATGGATGTCTACGAGATGACCGATCTCATCGCCAATCACATCTCGATGCGTGTGCCGGGTGAGCCCGATCACTTCCTGATCAACGCCTACGGCATGCTCTACGAGGAGATCACTGCCTCGAGCCTGATCAAGATCGACCACGAGGGCAACATCATCGCCAAGCCGGACTTCGGCCCCGGCCTCGACTACGGCGTCAATCGCGCCGGCTTCGTGATCCATAGCGCCATCCACATGGCCAAGCCCGACGTGAACTGCGTCATCCACACGCACACCTGGGCCGGCATGGCGGTCTCGACCATGAAGTGCGGCCTGCTGCCCAACACGCAGACATCGATGCGTTTCGCCGAGATCAGCTATCACGACTACGAGGGCGTGGTGATCGACACCGCGCTGCGCGACCGGCTGGTCGAGGATCTCGGCGACAACAACGCCATGATCCTGCGCAACCACGGCCTGCTGACCGCCAGCAAGACGATCCCCGAAGCGTTCAACGCCATGCACCGCCTCGAACTGTCGTGCAAGACGCAGATCGCGGCGATGTCGTGCCATACGCCGCTGATCGAGGTGCCGGCCGACGTCGTCACGGCGACCTACATGAACTACCAGCCGCATGTCCGCCGCCCGTTCGGCGTGCTCGACTGGCCGGCGCTGCTGCGCAAACTCGACCGCATCGACCCCAGCTACCGGGACTGATCGTCCCGCTCCTGCCTTCGGGCGGGGGCCTAGAGCACCTCGTGGAAGCCGATCGCGACGCGATCGGGCGTGCGGGCGGCGCGGCCGACGAACAGCGCGCGCTCGATCCATTTCAGCGACGGCTCGGCGGTCTCGAACCTGGGCGCCGTGCGGAAATAGTAGCTGCCGATCGGCACCAGCTCGCCCTTCGACATGCGCGCCAGGATTTCCGGCGAGGCAACCCGCAGGCCGTCGTTCTGCACGTAGACCAGCGCGCCTGCCTTCGTCCTGATCGTATAGCGGGCCACCACCTCGATCGTGCCGTCGGGCCGCACGATCTGCCAGTCGGCGCCGCCCGGCAGGATCTCGCCTTCGAGGCGCGGCCCATGCACCTCGCCGCCCAGTATGTCGATGATCCTCCGGTGCCCGCGCGCGGTGCTCCCGAGGTCCTGGATCGGCCCGACCCTGGCCTTGATCGCGAAGGCGAATCTGAGGCCCGGGGCGGTGGAGATGAAGGTGTCGATGTCTTCGCTCAAGAGGTTTCTCCCTGTGTTCCGGAGCGCTCGCTGCGCAGGACGACCTTGACCAGCAGCGCCGTCGACCATCCGAACATCAGCATGCCCGCCGCCGACTCGAGCGCACCGACCATGCGATGGGGCGACGACAGGTGCAGCTCGTTGGCACCGACGGTCGTGAAGCTCGCGAGCGAGAAGTAGAGGGCGCCGGAGAAGGTCTGAAACTCGCCCCAGTCGAAATGATAGAGCAGCGCCCACAGAGCGACCTGCAGCAGGTGCCCTGTCATCAGGACCAGCACCGCGATCACGCTGTGCGAGATCATGACGAACTTCGGCCAATTCGAGGCGCGTGGCAGCGGCAGCACCTCCACGAGGTGCATCAGAACCAGCTGGGCCAGGGCCTGGACGATTCCCGTGACGCCGATCATCAGGACGCCCCGCAGCAGCCGTGCCATCGGCTCGTCCATGGTCAGGCGGCCTTCTGCTTGCCCAGCAGGTGGTCCGAGATGATCCGCTGCTGGATCTCGCTGGTGCCCTCGAAGATCTTGGTCAGGCGCGCGTCGCGCCAGTAGCGCTCGACGGCATGCAGGGTGGTGTAGCCCGCGCCGCCGAACACCTGCAGCGCCTCCGACGTCACGCGCTCGGCCATCTCGGAGGCATGGAACTTCACCATCGCCGCTTCCTTGTCGCAGCGCCGCTTGCTGTCGATTTCGTCGCACACGTAATACATCAGCTGCCGCGACGCCTCGATGTCGGTCGCCATGCGGGCGAGCCGGAAGCGCGTGTTCTGGAAGTCGCCGATCGCCTGGCCGAACTGGCGGCGCTCCTGCGCGTACGCCGTCGCATCCTCCAGCGCGCCGCGGGCCAGGCCGATCGCCCGCGCGGCGGTATGGGCGCGGGCACGCTCCAGTCCCGCCGAGATGTAGTAGAAGGCACGCCCTTCCTCGCCGATCAGCGCATTGCCGGGCAGGCGGCAATTGTCGAAGGCGAGCTCCCAGGTCTTCCAGCCGAAATAGCCGATCTTGGGGATCGGTGCGCCCTTCACGCCCGGCGGCAGCGTCCCGCGCGGCTTCTCGATCAGGAACGAGGAGAGGCCGACATGCTTGCGTTTGGGATCGGGCGCGTCCGAGGTGCGGGCCACCAGCATGATGTAATCGGCACCGTCGGCGAAGGTGCACCAGTACTTGTTGCCGTTGATCACCCACGAATCGCCGTCCTTGCGCGCCCGGCAGGAGATGTTGCCGAGGTCCGAGCCGACATCGGGCTCCGACATGGCGGCGGCGCCGAGGAATTCGCCCCGGGCGGCGCGCGGCAGGAAGACGGCGCGCTGCGCATCCGTCATGCCGCGGCCGGCGCTCAGTCCGTTGCCGCGGGCGATGATCGAGGCGACGCTCATCCACGCCCGCGCCAGCTCCTCGGTGATCAGGCAGTATTCGAAGACGCCCAGCCCCAGCCCGCCATACTGCTCGGGGATGACGATGCCGAAATACCCCATGTCGGCGATCTTCTGGATCAGCTCGCGCGGGATGTCGCCCTTCTCCGGATCGAGCCGGTTGGCCACGGGCAGCACCTCCTTCATGGCGAAGGCCCGCGCCGTCTCCTGGATCATCCGGCGCTCGTCGGTCATGTAGCCCATGGCGTTTCCCTTGCTGTTGCCCCAGCATGCTAGCCCAGAATGCAGTGCGAATTGCCAAACGCGACGATCCGCTACGAGGTCCATGGTGAAGGCCAGCCGGTGCTGCTGCTGCACGGCTGGACGATGGACCGCCGCCTGGAGATCGCCGACTACGAGCCGATCTTCGCATCCCGAAACGGCTACCGGCGCATCTACCCGGACCTGCCCGGCATGGGCCAATCGGAGGCCAGGCCCGGCCTGAAGAACCAGGACGACGTGCTGGAGGCGCTGCTCGGCTTCATCGACGAGGTGATCGGCCAGGAGCGCTTTCTTCTCGCCGGCACGTCGCTCGGCGGCTACCTCGCGCGCGCCATCGCCGCGAAGCGCCGCGCCCAGGTCGCGGGCCTGCTGCTGAAGGTGCCGGCCGTGATTGCCGACACGGCCAGGCGCGATCTGCCGCCGTTCGAGCCGGTGGTGCGCGACGATGCCCTGATCGCAAGCCTCGATGTCGCGGAACGCGAAGCGCTGGGCGACGTGCTGGTGCAAACGCCCGGCTATATCGCGGCGCTGCGGCCCAAGGTCCATGAGCGGGTGCAGCCGGCGATCGCGGCCACCCGGCCGATCGCCCACGAGATCCGCGCCGATCCCGTGCGCTATGCGGTTTCGTTCGACCTCGCGGCGGCGGAGAAGGGATTTTCCGCGCCCACCCTGATCGTCGCCGGCCGCCAGGACACGACCGTCGGCTATCGCGACGCCATGGGCCTGCTCGAGAGCTATCCGCACGCCAGCCTTGCCGTGCTCGATGGCGCCGACCACAAATGGCCGGTCGTGCGGCTGACCCTGCTCGAGGCGCTGGTCGAGAACTGGCTGGCGCGAATCGTGCTCGCCGAGCATGCGTTGGCCGCCAGGGGCCGTTAGGAGATGTCGATGCTGAGGTTCGTCCGTTCTGCCGCCGTGGCCCTGCTGTTCGGTGCGCTGCCGGCGGCCGGTCACGCCCAGGAGTGGCCCACCAAGCCGATCCAGCTCTACATGGGCTTCCCGGCCGGCTCGGGCGTCGACGTGGTGGCGCGCATGCTGCAGCCGTCGCTCGAGAAGACGCTCGGCCAGCGCCTGGTGATCGACTACAAGCCCGGCGCCGGCGGCAACGTCGCGTCGGAGCTGGTCGCGCGCGCGGCGCCCGACGGCTACACCTTCCTGCTCGGCACGGCGGCCACGCACGGCGTCAATGCCGCGCTCTACAAGAAGATCCCGTTCGACGTCGAGGCCGACTTCACGCCGATCTCGACCACCAACGACGTCAGCAACGTGCTGATGGTCAATCCCAACGTGATCGATGCCAACTCCGTGCAGGAATTCATCGCCAAGGTGAAGGCGGCCCCGGGCAAGTACAACTACGCCTCGACCGGCAACGGCACCGGCACGCATCTCGCCTTCGCCGAGTTCGTGTTCAAGGCCAGGCTCGACATGGTGCACGTGCCCTACAAGGGCGGGCCGGAGGCGATCCAGGGCGTGCTGGCCGGCGACGTCTGCTGCATCTTCAACCAGGTCCAGACCGCGCTGCCGCAGTTCCGGGCCGGCAAGGTGCGGCTGCTCGGCGTCACCACGAAGAAGCGCGTGCCGGCGATCCCCGACGTGCCGACCATCGACGAGGCGGGCGTGCCGGGCTTCGAGAGCTACACCTGGTTCGGCATCTTCGCGCCCAAGGGCCTGCCGCTGCCGATCGCGCAGAAGATGAACGCCGCGCTCAAGATCGCGCTCGAGGATCCCGAGACGCAGAAGAAGATGACCGACCTCGGCAACACGCCGCGCTACGAGACGCTCGACCAGTTCAAGGCCACCGTGAAGGCCGATCGCGCCAAGTGGGCCGAGGTCGTGAAGGCCGTCGGCGCGACGATAGATTAGCGCGCGGCGCAGCCGCGCGACGGCGAGCGCGTGGGGCTAGGGGCGCCCCGTCGCCCCAGTTGGCGCGCAAGCGCCAAAGCCCAGCGCTCGCGCGGGTCCAATTTCAGACTCATGGGTCGCAACGGCTCACGTGGGCATCCCCTGAAAGCGGAGTCGCGCAGCTTCGCCGCGCGCTTATTGACGTCCGGGCGGCATTTGGCGACGATTTGACCGATGCACCCGCCGGGCGCTCGCCGACGCCTTGGCCGCCGGGGACTGCTCGTCGCCGCGGCCGGGGCAGCTGTCGCGCCCGCGCTCGCCCGTGCCCAGGGCCACGGCGGGACGGCTCTCGTCATCGGCAACTCGAAATACCGCTGGGAGGCCTCGCTGCCCAACGCCCGCCGCGATGCGACCGACCTCGCGCGGCGCTTCGAGGAGCTCGGGCTGAAGACGACGCGGCTCGAGGACGCCGACCGGCAGACGATGACCGAGGCGCTGGAGAAATTCGCCGCCTCGGCGCGCGGCGCGGAGCTCGCCTTCCTGTATTTCGCCGGGCACGGCGCTGCCTGGGCGAAGGACACCTACGTGGTGCCGGTCGACAGCGACCTCGACCAGCCCGGCACCGTCCGGTCGCTGATCCCCATGCGCTCCGTGCTCGCGGCCCTCGAGCCGGCGCGGAACCGCTTCATGGTCCTCGACAATTGCCGCAACAACCCGTCCGACGGCTGGCGGCAGCAGGAGGCGCTCGACCGCGCGCGCGGCCAGGGTGGCGGCCAGCTGGGCGACGGGCTGGCGCTGCCGCGCAACACGCTGTCGATCTACTCGACGGCGCCGGGCCGGGCGGCGCTGGACGGCCCCGCCGGACAGAACAGCCCGTTCGCGGCGGTGCTGCTGCGGCGCCTCGCGGGCAAGTCCTTCGATCTCGCGGGATTGAATCCCCACGTCCGGCGCGACCTGCTGATCGAGACCGAGGGCCGCCAGCTGATGTGGGGCGACCACACCTTCTCCCAGAAATACGAGGTGCGGGGGCCGGCGGCCGCGAAGGCGACCGTGCCGCCGCGCGTGGTGCCGGCCTCGCGCATCGTCGAGCTGAAGAACGCCTATGCCCATGCCCGGGAGATCCGGTCGACGCTGCCCGGCGGCATCGTCTCGGTCCGTCCGCCGCCCGGCGGCCCGGGCGACCAGTTCGTCGGGTCGTTCAAGTTCTCCGGCCGCGGCGACGTGCCCTTTCTCCTGATCGTCCTGTCGGCGACGGACGGCCGGGCCGCCGAGATCATCGTTGCCTGGCTCGACGCCGGCCGGCCGATCTGGCGCTACCTGCCGGCCAAGCTGTCGGGCGACACGCTGGAGGCCCAGGCCTGGGCGAACGGCCAGCGCTTCGCGCTGCGCTGGTCGGGGCGCGATGGCGGCAGCGCCACCATTTTCGCGCCCGCCAACGCCTCCGCGTCCACCACGCCCTTCAACACGCGCTTCACGCGGCTGGATGGGTGAGGGGCGAGGGCGACGAGCCAGGGCGCGGCCCGGTCGACGCATCGGGTCAGGCTGGACGATCTTGCCGCTCTTTCTCTCCGGGAAAGGGAGTGGAGATCCAATGTTCTTCCAGCTTCATGCTCTTTACGCCGCGCTCTTCCCATTCGTGAAGTAGTGGAAAAACGGCTGACGGGTCCGTTCTCAGCAGCCGGCGCAAATAGGCCCAGCGGTAAAAGCTGAAACCGGAGTATCGGCATTCCTCGGTGACCTCGTCGTCTTCCGGAATAGATGCCCATATACCTTCGAGGTTGGGGGCGAGATGGTGCAGACCTTCCTCGAAGCGGCCTTCGGCAATCATGCACAGGACTTCAGGCCAATACTTGGGTCCGTCGCCTGTCGTCTCGGCGCCTGCTGGCGCCATTTTTGAGACCAGGAAATCTCGGTAGTCCCTAAGATCCTGAACGACCGGCAACATCCTGTCTTCGAGGGCGCGGCAAAGCGCAGCCGACGATGCCTCCCTATCCTTGTCCCATCCCAGCTTGAGCCAGAACCCGAGTTCTCCCTGGCGCTCCAATTTGGCGTTGGAGCTATGGAAAAAGGGGCCACGGTGTCCATCAGAGAGTTGCCAAAAGAAGAGTTCGGCGGAGCAGTCATTTCCCCAACGCTCGATCGAGAAGTGTACGCCGCGCAGATGATGGCAGAACGGCCGAATGATCAGGTAGCGGCCCACAAGCGCGAGATCAGGTCGGCGTGTGAGCAGCGGCCTGAGCAGCATCTTGAGATCGCGCTGGGTTGCCATGGTTGAATAATGTTTGGGGATGTCGAAACGAGAAACCTACCCACGGTTGTATTCGTGTCTACTTCAAATGAACTGGAATGAGGAATACGGTCCT
>CAWUOG010000090.1:0-10049 GCA_963923875.1 uncultured Alphaproteobacteria bacterium | reverse complement strand
CGCCAGGCCGACCGCCGCGCCTCGCCCGATGCCCGGCTACCGCGCTCGCTGGTCTGCGCGCTGACCGCCGAGCTTTCGGTCGCGATTGCCGAGAAGCCGTGGGACTTCTTCGACCACACCGACCTGCTCGATTTCCCGGGCGCGCGCTCGCGGCTCAAGCTCGCGAACCTGGAAGACGTCGCCAAGGCCAAGGGCGTCGCCGAGGGTGCCAACCCGCTGCGCGAGCTGCTGCTGCGCGGCAAGGTCGCCTATCTCTTCCAGCGCTACTCCGCCGAGCGCGAGCTGAGCGCCATCCTGCTGTGCATCCCCGACGGCAACCAGGAGGTCCGCGACCTCTCCGACATGATGGGCGCCTGGATCGATCAGACGATCGGCGCCACGCCGGCCGATCGCGCCAAGCAGAAGAACGCGCTGTTTCTCGTGCTGACCAAGATGGACCGCGAGTTCGAGCAGAAGGCCGGCGAGACCGAGGAGTCGCGCCGGCTGCGCTGGAGCGCACGGCTCGGCAACTCGCTGATCAACAATTTCCGCGGCGAGTGGCCGACCAACTGGAACGGCCGGTCCTTCGACAACACCTACTGGCTGCGCAATCCGACGGTGATCGACGAGCGCCTGATGGACTACCGCGACGGCCGCGAGACCGGCGTCGCCCAGGCCTTCGCCGCCCGTGCGATCGAGCTGCGCAGCCACTTCGTCGAGAATCTCGACGTGCGCCGGCATTTTGCCGATCCCGCCAGGGCGTGGGACGAGGCTTTCCGCGCCAACGACGGCGGCGTCTCCTGGCTGGTGAGCAACCTGATCCCGGTCTGCGATCCGGCGATCAAGCGCGCCCAGGTGCGCGGCCAGCTCGAGGTCCAGGTCCGCCGCCTAGTCGACCGGCTCGCCGGCTTCCACTCGGCGGCCGACGGCGACGCCCGCGCCAAGAAGCGCGACCTCGTCCACACTGTGCTGCGTGGGCTCGCCTCCTGCATCCAGCATCAGCTGTTCGGCGAACTGGTTGCCGCCCTGCAGATCCGCGACAGCGCGCTTCGCGACATCTATTTCCGGATCGCCACCGCTCGCTCGGGCGAGGACAACGAGGCCAAGCGCGCCAAGACTGCCGCCCCGGCGCAATCCTCGACCGGCGCCTCGGTCGATCTCGGCGCCATCTTCGCCGACGTCTTCGGCGAGGAGGCCGGCCGGCCCGCCCCGCCGTCGGGCGTGCTGGAGGACCGCGCCGAGCGCTTCGCGCGCGAGGCCGCCGAATACTGGCTGGAAAACATGCGCAGGATCGGCGCCGACGACAAGGCGCTCTCCCATTTCGGCGTCGACCGCCAGCATCTCGGCTGGCTGATCGACGAACTGGTGGTCGGCGCCCATCGCCTGAAGTTGATCGACCAGCTGTCGCTCGAGGTTCGCGCGCTCGAGAATGCCGCCAACGCCAAGTGGGAAGACATCGCCGAGCGCCAGGTGCGCAGCGCGGCCGCGGCGCTGAACGGCTATGTCAGCGCACTGGGCTTCGACCGCTTGCCGGTCGAGCAACGGCCCGGCCTGCCACCGCATGCGCCGACGCGCCGCGTCTTCGAAAGCCCACCCCCGCCCAACGGGGCGCCGCAACTCGGCGAGGAGCCGGGTGCGATGTACGCCGACTATTGCAAGGACTGGATGCGGGCTTTCCTGCAGCTCGCCATGGACAATGTCGGCTACGAAGGCGGACGCGAGATCACCGCCGAGCAGAACGAGCGCCTCGGCGCCATCCTGCGCGCCGTTCCGGCCTGACGGCACACGATGGCTGTCCGCGCGTCTGTCCTGCCGCTGGCCGATCCCGGCCACGCCACGCTTCGCCTCACCGACCTCGACGCCTCCCCCGAGGGGCTGACCTTGTCGATCCAGCGCCAGCAGGGGCCCGATTCGCACCTGGCCGACGACGGCTGGCGGCGTACCGAGACCTGGTTGCAGCCCGCGCGCGTGCAGCGCGTCGGCAACACGCTGGAGTTCGACCTCGGGCCCGAGATCTGCGACCGCCTGGCCGGCGTCGCCACGGTGCGCCTCCGGGTGAAGGAACCCGACATCGGTGTGGTCGGCACGACGGTCGTGGCGTGGCCCGCCATGCTGACGTCAGGCGCCGCCGATCCGGCGAGCCGGCTGACAGACGACACGGTCCGGCTGAAGCGGGCCACCACGCCGGCGCCGGTCGAAGAGCCGACCGCTGCCGCCGCTCCCGCCGCGGCCCCGCTGCCACCGCCCTTCCAGCCGGCGCCCGATCTGCGCGCCGAGCGCGAGTTGCCGCCGGTCGAGCGCAGGAGCGGCGCGGGCTGGCTGGTCGCCACCGTCGTGGTGCTGGTGCTGGCCGGCGCCGGCTACTGGGGCTATCGCACCTACCTCGCCCCGAAGGCCGGCGAGCAGATCGCCGCACTGCCTTCCACCGACAACAAGCCGCTGCAGACAGCCGCCGCCGAGCCGCCGAAGAAATCCGTGCGCGACACGGTGAACGACTATCTTGCCGGCAAGCCCACGCCCGAGGCGATGCTCGCCAAGGGCAAAGAGTTTGCCCAGGGCGGCGATCTCACGGCGGCATTCCTGGTGTGGCGCCGCGCCGCCGAGGCCGGCAACGTCCTGGCACAACTCGAGATCGGCGCCTTCTACGATCCGCTGGCGACGCCGGCCCGGGCGGGCTTCACCCCCGACGCCGCGCGCGCCGCCGACTGGTACGAGCGGGCAGCGCTCGCCGGCAATGCCGAGGCACAGCGCAAGTTCGGCCTGCTGCTCGCCAAGGGTGGGGCCGGACTCACCGCCGATGCGGTCAAGGCGAAGAACTGGCTGCAGCAGGCGGCGGCGCAGAACGACGCCGACGCCAAGAAGGCCCTGGAGGCGATGCCGAAGTGAGAGCTCTCCTCGTCGTCGTGCTTGCGCTCCTCACCATTCCGGCCTGGGGTCAGGGCAATTCTCCGTCAGCCAGGACCACCTTCGCCTGTGGCAGCTTCACGACCGAGAGCTGGCGCAGCGGCGGCATGGCGTACTGGACCGTGGCGCGCGGGAAGGAAAAGAACACCGAGAGCGCCAACCTGAAGAAGGGTCCGCGATTCGAATGCATCGCGGGCGCGGTGCTGGCCATCGAGTTCGTGGCCGCGAGCGGCCAGCCCTTCCTCGACCTGCATTTCCCCGACGGGGGCAATATCGGATACGGCAACCAGCACATGGAGAAGAACGGCCGCTTCATCGTGCCGATCCAGGCGCGGGCGCGTATTCCCGCGCCGTATCGCGCCGTGTTCGACTATCACTGCCGCCTGGAGATGCCGGGCGATCCGATTCCCGCCGAGGTCCGCAAGGACTGCGTGAACTAGGCGCATGACCTCATCCTGAGGAGGCCGCAAAGCGGCCGTCTCGAAGGATGGGAACGAGCACTTCGTCTATTGCACATCCTTCGAGACGCATCGCTGCGCGATGCTCCTCAGGATGAGGGCTTCTTCGATCCGGCTGCTACAGCGCCATGCGCGTGTGCAGGTCGACCATGATCCAGAAGCTTCCGCCCACCATCAGGAACAGCAACACCGCGGTGAAGGCGAGAGCCAGCAGGTTTTCCCTCGGCGTGGTGGCCAGGTTGATGTGCAGGAACCAGCGCAGATGCACCAGGATCTGCAGCACCGCCGCGATCACGATCGTCCAGATTGTGGCCGTCGGCGACAGCGCGTGCGTGGCGACCAGGCCGAACGGGATCGCCGTCAGAACGACAGCGAGCACGAAGCCCACGATGTAGGAGCGGCGGTCCGGATGTTCCATCACAGCAACCCCGGCAGGTAGACCACGGAGAAGATGCCGACCCACGCGATGTCGAGGAAATGCCAGAACAGGCCGAGCCGGAACAGCCGCGACGTCACCGCAAAGGTCAGCCCCTTGGACGCGACCTGTCCGGCCATGATCAGGATCCAGACCAGGCCGGTCGAGACGTGCAGACCGTGCGTGCCGACCAGGGTGAAGAAGGCCGACAGGAACCCGCTGCGCTGCGGTCCCGCTCCGGCCGCGATCATGCCGGCGAACTCGCGGATCTCGAGGAACACGAAGCCGGCCCCCAGCACGAAGGTCACCGCCAGCCAGCCCAGCACGGCAGAGCGCTCGCCCTGGCGGGCGGCGATCGAGGCGAAGCCGAAGGTGATGCTGCTGACCAGCAGAAGCGCGGTCTCGATCGCGGCATTGTTGAGGTCGAACAGCGCCTTGCTCGTCGGGCCGCCGGCGGTGTTCCCGACCATGATGCCGTAGGTCATGAACAGCAGGGCAAAGATCACGGCATCGCTCATGAGGTAGAGCCAGAAGCCCATCGCCCGCTGTTCGGCGGCCTCTTCCATTTCCCGGCCGTGTGCCGTTGGCGAATGAAGGCTCATGCCCGCGCTCCCGAACCGCGGGTTCCCAGGCCGCCCGCAGCCGCGAGGCGGGCACCGTCGAGACGGGCAACCTCGGCTGCCGGAATCACCGTCTCCGAGTCGTCATCCGACGAGCGCCAGATCATCAGCGCCCACATGACGAGGCCACACAGCGCCGCCAGCCACCAGATATACCAGATCATGGCGAAGCCGAAGACGAAGGCGAACCCGCCCATGAGCGCGCCGACCGGCGAATTCTTCGGCAGCACGATGTCTTCGTAGGCTGCGGGCCGCGCAGTGGCGACACCGCGCTCCTTGAGATCGAGCAGCGGCTCGCGGTCGCGCACCTCGGGCAGCACCGCGAAATTATACGGCGGCGGCGGCGAGGAGGTCGCCCACTCGAGGGTGCGGCCATCCCACGGATCGCCGGTCGTGTCGGCGCCGACCTTGCGGTCGCGGATGCTGACGATGAGCTGCATCGCCAGGCAGGCAATGCCGATCAGGATCAGCACGGCGCCACCCGAGGCGAGCATCAGCAAAGGTTGCCAGGCCGGTTCGTTGTAGTGCTCCATGCGGCGCGGCATGCCCATCAGGCCGAGTGCATAGAGCGGCATGAAGGCCATGTAGAAGCCGATCATCCAGCACCAGAAGGCGCCGGCCCCCCACGGCTGGTTGAGCCTGAAGCCGAAGGCCTTCGGGAACCAGTACATGTAGCCGGCGAGGTAGCCGAACAGCACGCCGGGGATGATCATGTTGTGGAAGTGCGCGACCAGGAAGGTCGTGTTGTGCAGCAGGAAATCCGCCGGCGGCATCGCGAGCAGCACACCGGTCATGCCGCCGATCACGAAGGTGACGATGAAGCCCAGCGTCCACAGCATCGAGGGATGGAAGGTGATACGGCCGCGGAACATGGTGAGCAACCAGTTGAACACCTTCACGCCGGTCGGCACCGCGATCACCATGGTGGTGATGCCGAAGAAGGCGTTGACGTTGGCGCTCGATCCCATGGTGAAGAAGTGGTGCAGCCACACCGTGAAAGACAGCAGGGCGATCACCGCCGTGGCATAGACCAGCGACTTGTAGCCGAACAGCGGCTTGCGCGAGAAGGTCGCCACCACCTCCGAGAAAATGCCGAAGGCCGGCAGGATCAGGATGTAGACCTCTGGATGGCCCCAGATCCAGAACAGGTTGATGTAGTTCATCATGTTGCCGCCCGCTTCGTTCGTGAAGAAGTGCATGCCGAACAGGCGATCGAGGGCCAGCAGGGCGCACGCCACGGTGAGCGCGGGGAAGGCAAAGACCATCAGCACGCTCGAGCAGAGCGCGGTCCAGGTGAACGGAGTAAGTCGCATCCATGTCATGCCCGGCGCGCGCCGCTTGACGATAGTGACGACGAAGTTGATGCCCGACAGCGTCGAGCCGACGCCGCTGATCAGCAGCGCCCAGATCCAGTAGTCGACGCCGACCCCGGGGCTGTACTGGATGCCCGAATAGGGCGGGTAGCCGGTCCAGCCCGCGGTCGAGAATTTGCCGATCACCAGCGAGACCATGACCAGGCCGGCGCCGGCAGCGCTGAGCCACAGGCTGAGCGAATTGAGGAACGGGAAGGCGACGTCGCGCGTGCCGATCTGCAGCGGCACGATCAGGTTGATCAGCCCGGTCATGAACGGCATCGCCATGAAGAAGATCATGATCGTGCCGTGCGAGCTGAAGATCTGGTCGAAATGCTCGGGCGGCAGGTAGCCGTCGGAGTTGAGTGCCATCGCCTGCTGGGCGCGCATCATCAGCGCATCGACGAAGCCGCGCAGCAGCATGATCAGCGCCAGCACGATGTACATCACGCCGATGCGCTTGTGGTCGACGCTGGTCAGCCACTCGGTCCACAGGATCTTCCAGCCGCGCAGCCAGGTGATGGCGATGAACACCAGAAGCGCCCCGCCCACTGTCACTGCTGCGCCGCCGGCGGCGATCGCGCTGTACAGCGGCAGGGCCTCGATCGTCAGTCTGCCGAACATCGCTCTATCTCCGGGCCGGCGCCGGGGCGGCCGCAGGCGTCGCCGCGCCGTGAACATGGTGAGGGCCGTTGTAGCGGCCGATAATGCTCTCGAAGAGCCCCGGCTCGACCGCGGCGTAGAAGGTCACCGGATTGCGCCGGCTGCGCTCGGCGAGGCGGGCATAGGCCGGCGCGTCGAGACGCGCCGGGGCCTGGCGCGCGCGCGCGACCCAGCCGTCGAAGTCCGCCTGGTTCATCGCCAGCACCTCGAAATGCTGGTCGGAGAAGCCGCCGCCGCTGTACTGCGTGTTGCGGCCGACGAAGCGGCCCGGCGTGTCGGCCAGCATCTGCAGGCGGGTCTGCATGCCGGCCATGGCATAGATCTGCCCGGCCAGCGCCGGCACGTAGAACGAGTTCATCACCGTATCCGAGGTGATACGCAAACTGACCGGCCGGCCGCTCGGGATCGCCATCTGGTTCACCACGGCGATGCCCTGCTCGGGATAGATGAACAGCCACTTCCAGTCCTGCGCCACGACCTGAACTTCCAGCGGTGCCACGGTCGAGGCGATCGGCTTGTAGGGATCGAGACGGTGCGTGCTGCGCCACACCAGAATGGCGACGGCGAGGACGATCAGCGCCGGAATCGCCCAGACGATGGCGTCGAGCTTCGTCGACTCGTCCCATTTCGGCGCATAAGCCGCACCGCCGCGCGCGCGATAGCGCCAGGCGAACAGAAAGGCCATGACGATTACCGGCACGATGACCAGCATCATCACCGAGAAGGCGTCGAACAGCAGCCCGCGCTCGGCGTCGGCGATCGGACCCTTGGGATGGAGAATGACTGCACGGTCGCAGGCTGAAACCAGCCCGGCGACGGCAATGCCCCCCGTTCGTCCCAGCAAGCGCCAGCGAGACGGACTCACGTGCTTTCTATTCCCCCGTTTTCCTCGGAAGACAGATTGGAGCCGCGGACCGTCGGGAGCAAGGACCGCGTGACGCAGACCTGAAGGGTCTGATGACGTTTCGACGTCACCTGGTCTCGCGCAGCGGCCTCGGGCTAGCACGGAGCGTGCGCCTTCAGATCTCAGCAACGCGCCGAATGCGCGGGCGGCAGCGGTGGCGTGCTCGCCATCCCGAGCTGCGGAGGAATCGCCTAGATCTTGCGCTCGCCGGGAGGCGTGGCCGGGACCGGAGTCTGCGTCGGTGGCTTGCCCTGCGGGTCGCGCGGCGTGCAGACGTCAGCGCGCAGCCGGTCCTTCAGCGCCGCGATCTGGTCCTCGATCTGCTTGTTGGCAGCCTTCTGCTTGTCGATTTGATCTTCCAGCGCCTTGAGTTGCGCCTGATCGGGGCCCGGTGGCGCGGGCGGCGGTGGCGGAGCCGGCAACTGGACAGCGACGTTCACGATCGGCCGGTAGAACAGGTACCAACCCAGTCCCAGGCCGACCGCGACCAACAGGAAACCAGCCACCAGACTGCCCAGAATCAGGGGCCAGCGCGGACGCGACGGCTCGCTCTGGGACGGGGGCTGCTGGGCGGGATCGGACATGAAACCTCGATGACCCTTATAACAAACGACGCCGGGTGGGCGGAATTAGGGCGGTGACGGCAAACTCAGGACCCCTACCATGAGCAAATGTCGCCCGACCGTCGCCTCGGGCAACTTGCCCCGGCGTCGGCCTCCTATAAGTGTATGTGCACGGAAGAAGGAGTATCCCCATGACGGCCTGCATCGTCGGTTGGTCCCACGGCAAGTTCGGCAAGCTCGACACCGAAACCAGCGAATCGCTGATCGTGAAGGCGGCCAGTGAGGCGATCGCCCATGCCGGCATCGAGCCGAAGGACATCGACGTCATCTATGTCGGCAACATGAACGGCGGCTTCGTCCGCCAGGAATTCCATTCCTCACTGCCGCTGCAAACCCACCCCGACCTGCGCTTCAAGCCGAGCACCAGGGTCGAAAATGCCTGCGCCACCGGCTCGGCGGCGATCCATATGGGTCTCAACACGCTCGCCGCCGGCAAGGCGCGCTTCGTGCTGGTGGTTGGCGTCGAGAAGATGACCGAGCTCAACTCGGCCCAGGCCGGCGAGGTGCTGATCAAGGCGTCGTACGTGGCCGAGGAAGCCAACATCGAGGCCGGCTTCGCCGGCATCTTCGGCAAGATCACGTCGGCCTACTTCCAGCGCTACGGCGACAAGTCGGACGCACTCGCCAAGATCGCGGTCAAGGCGCACAGGAACGGCGCCAAGAATCCCTTCGCCCACTTCCAGAAGGAATTCGCCTACGAGTTCTGCCGCACGCCGTCGGACAAGAACCCGTTCGTCGCGGGGCCGCTGAAGCGCACCGACTGCTCGCCGGTGACCGACGGCGCCGCCGCCGTGGTGCTGGCCGATGTCGGCACCGCACTCGGCCTGAAGCAGGCGATCGCCTTCCGCGCCGCCGAGCACGTCAACGACTTCCTGCCGATGAGCAAGCGCGACATCATCAAGTTCGAGGGACCCGCACTCGCCTGGAAGAAGGCGCTGCAGTCGGCCAAGCTCGACCTGCTCGATCTCTCCTTCGTCGAAAGCCACGACTGCTTCACCTCGGCCGAGCTGATCGAGTACGAGGCGATGGGCCTCACCGCGCCAGGCGAAGGCGAGAAGGCGATCCATGAAGGCTGGGTCGAGCGCGACGGCAAGCTGCCGGTCAACGTCTCGGGCGGCCTGAAGGCCAAGGGCCATCCGGTCGGCGCCACCGGCGTCTCCATGCACGTCATGACGGCGATGCAGCTCTCGGGCACGGCGCCCGGCGGCCTGCAGCTGCCCAAGGCGCGACTCGGCGGCGTGTTCAACATGGGCGGCGCCGCCGTCGCCAACTACGTCAGCATCCTCGAACCATTGAGGTAAAGCTCCGCCTTGCGCGTCTTCATCGTCCACGCCCATCCCGAGCCGCAGAGCTTCAACGGGGCGATGACCGGCGAGGCCTCGGCCGCGTTGAAAGCGGCAGGGCACGATGTCGTCGTGTCCGACCTCTACGCCATGGGCTTCAATCCGGTATCGGACCGGCACAACTTCACGACAGTCGCCGACGGCGCCTACTTCCGCCAGCAGAGCGAGGAAGCGCACGCCGCCCAGCAGGACGGCTTCGCCGCCGACCTGCAGGCGGAGATGGACAAGCTCTTCTGGTGCGACGCGCTGATCCTGCAATTCCCGCTGTGGTGGTTCGGCCTTCCGGCGATCCTCAAAGGCTGGGTCGACCGCGTCTTTGCGTCGGGCGGCCGCATCTATGGCGGCGGCAAGTGGTACGACCGCGGCGTCTTCGCCGGAAAGCGGGCGATGTGCGCGCTCACCATCGGCGGGCCGGCTTCGATGTATTCGACGCATGGGCTGAACGGACCGATCGGCGATATCCTGTTCCCGATCAACCACGGCATGCTGGCCTTCACCGGCTTCACGGTGATCGAGCCGTTCCTGGTGCACGCGCCGGTGCGTATCGGCGTGGAAGAGCGCGCCGCCCATCTGGCGCGCTATCGCGAGCGCGTGCTGGGGCTGGCCACGGCGCCCACCCTCTCCTACCCCCGGCTCGACGAGTTCGATTCGAACTACGTGCTGAAGGCCAAAGCCGGCTAGGCTGCCGGTCATGCGGGCGATCGACCGTCGTCATTCCGATGCCATCCTCGGTGCCATGCGGCAGGTGGCGCTGGCCGGCGGCCGGCCGCTCAGCCACGCCGATACCG
>CAWUOG010000089.1:0-10138 GCA_963923875.1 uncultured Alphaproteobacteria bacterium | reverse complement strand
GTCGATGTGACCAGGGCGGTCATCGACGCCATTCAGGGCGCGAACGCCTGAGCATTGCCGGCTTTCTCTCCGGCTCGCCGCCTATATGATGCGGCGAAGCCAGGGGGAAACATGAAGGTCAAGGGCAAGGTCTGCGTCGTCACCGGCGCGGCGGGCGGCATCGGCGAGGCGGTGGCGCGACGGTTCGCCAGGGAAGGCGCCAAGGGCGTCGTCGTCGCCGACATGGATGCCGCGCGCCTCGAGAAGGTGGCAAGGGAAATCGGTGGGCTCGCGGTTGCGGGCGACATCGGCAAGGAATCGGAAGTGAAGAAGCTGATCGCCGAAGCCGAGAAGAAATACGGCCCGGTCGACATCTTCTTCTCCAATGCCGGTATCGGCCGCGGCGGTCACGAGGACGCGACGGACAAGGACTGGGCCGACAGCTGGGCCGTCCACGTCATGGCGCACGTCTACGCCGCACGCGACCTGGTGCCCAAGATGCTGAAGCGCGGCGAGGGCTATCTGCTCAACACCGCCAGCGCCGCCGGCCTGCTCGCCTCGATGGGCTCGGCACCCTACGGCGTGACCAAGCACGCCGGCGTGGCGCTGGCCGAGCATCTGTCGATCCAGTACGGCGACAAGGGCATCCGCGTCTCGGTGCTCTGCCCGCAGGCGGTCGACACCAACATGCTGCGCATGGCGGGCGCCACGGCCGCCTCGGTCGATGGCGTGATCAACACCGACGCGGTGGCCCAGACCGTGATCGAGGCGATGGATGCCGAAACCTTCCTGATCCTGCCGCACCCGGAGGTGAAGGAGTACATGGTGCGCAAGAACGACCGTGACCGCTGGCTGCGCGGCATGCGCCGCCTGCGCGACAAGACGGGCGAAGGCCAGCAGAAGAAGGCATGACCGGGCCGGTCGACCTCTGGCTCGATCTCAAGAGTCCTTATTCCTTCGTCGCGAAGGATCCGGCCTACGCGCTGGAGAAGGAATTCGGCGTCACCGTGCGGTTGCGGCCGTTCCATCTCGACATCATGAGCGGCGTCGATCGGAACGATCCGGCGGCGCTGCAGCGCGGCATGCGCAAGATCAGGTATCTCTATGCCGACGTGCGCCGCTTCGCGCGCGGCCAGACCATCCTCGGGCCCAAGAAGATCTTCGACACCAGGCTCGTGCACATGGCGTGGCTCTTCGCCGACAAGACCGGCAAGGGCCGGGCGTTCATCGATCTCGCCTATCCGAGGTTCTTCAAGCGCGAGCTCGACTACGAGGACCGCGCCGCGATCGAGGCCCTGCTGAAGGCAGCAGGCGTCGATCCCGCCGGCTTCGAGGCCTTCACGAAGGCCGAAGGACCCGAACTCCTGGCCGGGCACCAGCAGGCCGCCGAAGCGGCGGGCGTGTTCGCCGTGCCGACCTTCGTGGTCGACGGCGAATTGTTCTGGGGCCAGGACCGCATCGACCTCGTCCGCACCAAGTTGCGCACCAGGATCGCGACCTGATCCCCGCCATGTTCGCGTACTTCCAGAGTCTGTTCGCCGACATCGGCCTGTGGACCGCCGTCGGCGTCACCTTCGTCGCGGGCCTGATGCGCGGCTTCGCGGGCTTCGGGTCGGCCATGCTGATGGCGCCGATCTTCGCCATCCTGTTCGGCTCGGCCGAGATGATCGTCACGGTGGTCGCGATCGAGCTCGTGGTCTCGCTGCAGCTCTTTCCCCAGGTTCGCGGCCATGCCGACTGGAAGACGCTGGCGCCGATGAGCATCGCGGCCTGTGCCGCCATGCCGCTCGGCGTGTGGCTGTTGGCCAGCGTCGACAAGAACACCATCGTGACCGGCGTCTCGGCGATCATCGTGGCCTTCGTGATCCTGATGTGGACCGGCTGGAAGTATCACGGCCGCCGCTCGCCCTGGGCCGCGGCGACCGTGGGCTCGATCTCGGGCGCGATGATGGCGACGACCAGCGTCGGCGGCCCGCCGGTGCTGCTCTACCTGCTGTCGGGAAACGATCCGCCGGCGGTCAACCGCGCCAACATCGTCACCTACTACTTCCTGACGCAGTTCCTGCTGATCGTCATCGTCCTGGCGACCGGCGTCGCCGGCTGGGACGCGCTGGTGCGCGCCCTCGTGCTGTTCCCGATGATGGTGCTGGGCGCCTGGCTGGGCGGGCGCATGTTCCACGGCCTCGCCAGCGAGCGGCTCTACCGCAACGTGGCTCTCGGCATCCTGTTCGCGACCGGCGTGTTCGGCCTCGTGCGCAATCTCCTGCCTCACTGAAGGCGGCCCCGTTGTGCCGCATCGGAGCCTTGCCTATGGTGAGCGCAGGCTGACTCCTTTCGACGAACCGAGATGACTGTATTCACCGAACTTCAGGCCCGCGCCCTGACCGCGATCCGCCGCGCCACACCGCGTCATGACTGGGACAGGATTGCCGACATCGTGGTCAAGGATCGCCAGAAGGTCGAAGCCCATCTCAAGGCCGAGCCGCCGCAGGACAATTTCCGCAGGCTGCTCGAGCCGTTGCGTTCGCAATCGCACGTCCAGATTCCAATCTCGGTGCCCAATCTGGCGGAGCTGCGCCGCTACTTCGAATTGCAGCCCGTCTACAAGGGCTCGCACGTCTTTTCGTTCGATGGCCGGCCGCAGGCGATGAGCGATGTGCGCCCGTCTTTTCCCATGGCGGGATACACTTCCGATCAGGTCCTGCGCGCGCCCGGGCTGATCGACGCCATGAATGACCCCCGGCTGATCGATCTGATCGAATGCTATCTGGGATGCGTTCCGACGCTCTATTCGATCAATGCCTGGTGGTCGCATCCGGCGAACAAGCCGGAGATGACCAATGTGCAGTACTTCCACCGCGATACCGACGACTGGCGCTTCCTGACGCTTTTCATCTATCTGACGGACGTCGGCGACGATGGCGGTCCACACCAGGTGGTGCCGGGATCGCATTCGCTGGAGGGCATGCGCAAGCTGGTGCGCAAGGCATCGTGGTTTCCGCGCTTCGACGTCGAACAGAGCTTCGTCGAGGACATGGGCGAGGAATTCTCGGCGAACTGTGAAAGGCTCTTCAGCAGGGAAGCGGCGAATCTCACCGGATCCGCAGGCTCGATGTACCTCGTGAACACTTTGGCGCTGCATCGCGGCCTGGTGCCGTCGCGCACCTCGCGGCTCGTCGTCTGGGCGCGCTACGGACTGGGGGCGAACACCAATTCGCAGGACCTCGAACGTGGGCCCCTGGGCTGGCGCCTGATGCAGACGGCGGTTCCGGACACGCCGCGCAACCGCTACGTCAACCGCCTGCTGTTCGAGTTCGACCGCCGGCCGGAGAACTGACCGGCCGGCCGGAAAACCGGCCTCCTAGAAGAAGGTGCTGAGGAAGGCGCCGTCCAGCCCGTCCTTGTAGGGAAGGTTGCGCAGGTCCGGCGGGACCGGTTGGAGCTGATCGGGGTGGAACGCATAGTTGTGCCGGATCAGCCGGGTGCAGCCGCTGACGTTCAGGTAGGAATTGATCGACCAGAACACCCGGGTCTCGAAGACCGGGTAGTACATTCTGTCGATCCCGTTGTCGGAGAGGCCGAGCTTCGGAAACTGGTCGGTGCGCACGAAGACGGCATTCCACGTGGTTGCCGCGGCCAGTTCGTAGCCCATCGCCTTGCCCAGTTCGATCAGCGCCAGCAGCGACGCGCCGTCATGCACCGACGGATCGTCCTGCTGTACCAGCAGGACGTCGTTGGACACCGTCGGGTTGAAGTCGATGACGACCACCCGCGGGCTGCGCCGGACCGACGCCCAGACATGATAGTCGTTGCCCTCGATGTCGATGCACAGCAGATCGATGTCCCGCGGTGCCCCGGCGCGTGACAGAAGAGCATCCAGGCTGTTCGCGCCCCGTGAGCGCACCTCGGCCTCGACGACCTTCACGGCGCCGGCGCCGTCATAGAGGTTGCGCAGTCGGGCGACGGCCTCCGGGTCCTTGTCGATCAGCGTGCCGCTCCACCCGCGCTCCTTGAGCAGGGTGCGCGTGTTGGAGAAGGCGACGCCATCGTTGGCGCCGACATCCACGCAATAGCGGCCGCCGCTGCCGATGGTTTCGAAGATCTGCTCGAGAATGCCGTCTTCGCCGCATTCGGAGGTCTGGTTCCGCTGGTGCTTCAACAGCCTGTTCGCCGGCACCCTCGACGGGTCGAGCTTGCCCGCATGCTCGGCGAGGAACGGGTTGTCGTAGGTCAGCCGTGGCCTGAAAACGCGCAGACCCCGGGGAAGAACCTGGATGTCCTCGTCGCTGACCTGGACGCGCTTGATCTCGCCCGTCTCGTCCTTCTGGTGCCGCCAGATCAGCTCGTGATTCCCGGCGAAATGCAGCGTCCCGTCGTAGCCCTGGAACAGCCGGGTGTAGGCGTAGGAGCTGAACATCGCCTCGGGACGGTTGTCGGGGATCTCGAACAGGGGGAAGTACTTCTTCTCGACCAGGATGGCGTTGCCGCCCACGACGCAGATCAGCTCGTATCCCTTGTCGCGCCCCAGCTCGCAGATCGACAACAGGGAGGCGGACGCGAAGCCGGGCGCTCCCTTCTGCTTCACGAAGCGCAGGTCCGGCGGGCAGAAGGGATTGATCTCGATCATGACGACCTTGGCCCGGTACCGCGTGCAGGCTTCCCAGATGTGCCAGTCGTCGCCGTCGACATCGACGACGAGCAGGTCGAACTCGGTCGGGATCGGCGTCGTCGCCAGGATGGAATCGAGGGCGATGTCGCCTTCGAAGCCGACGAAGGTCTTCAGGCAATGGACATCGGATCGATCGCGATAATTGTCGACCAGCTTGGCGTAGGCACCGCTGTGGGGCTCGATGAAGACGGCGTGCCAGCCGCTGTTGTGGACGAGATCCCGCGTGTTCGCGTGATACTTGCCGTCCCAGGCGCCGAACTCGACGCACCAGCCCTGCTGGATGCCGAGTTTCTCGACGATATGTCGCAACACGCCTTCTTCGCCGTCCTGTGACGTCACCGGTTTGACGTGGCGGGCGAGGATGTTGTTGCGGGCGACCGCCTTGTCCCGTTCGGCGCTGTTGTTGAAGAATTCGACCCGCCGATGGCCGACGCGCGGCCCTGCCGACGCGACACCGAGCGCGCGGCCGAGCCGGCGCAGGGGGGAGTTGAAGTGCATATCGTCTGCCTGTCGTAAGGTGTCGGGCCGCCGGACTGTCGCGGCCCACTGCAAAGCATATTCGGCGGGTGTCCCGCCAGCGGGAATTGCGGTCCGGAGTGCTGCCCGTGCGCTGCCCTTGCGCTGCCTGGGCGTTGCCTGTGCGCGATCCGTCGCGGATCGCGCCCGCGTGGCTGCCGTGGGGGAAGGGAACTATGCCGCCTTCTGCGACTGGGCGGCGTCCTGCATGATGGTGACGCGCCAGTGAATGCGCTTTTCCTCGATCGGATAGCCGCCGGTCGCCGAGTGCAAGGCGCAGCGATTGTCCCAGATCACGATGTCGCCGACCTGCCACTTGTGCCGGTATTGCGCCGTCGTCGCCGTCATGTGGTCGGTAAGCTCGGCGATCAGCGCCTCGCTCTCGGCTTCCGGCAATCCCTGGATACGCACGATGTGATAGGGATTGGCGTACAGCGAGATGCGGCCGGTCTCCTCGTGGCGGCGCACGATCGGATGCACCGCGGGCGGGCGGTTGCGGTCTTCGGGATCGAGAAGGTCGTTGCCGCGCCGGCCGCGGCCGCCATAGACGTGCTCGGCTTTCAGCCCCTGCAGGCGCTGTTTCAGCCGCTCGGGCAGTGTTTCCCAGGCCTCGTACATCGAGGCGAACAGCGTGTCGCCGCCGTAGGACGGGATTTCTACGCCGTAGAGCTGCGTGGCCTTGCAGATCTCGGTATCCCAAGGTGAATCGGTGTGCCAGCCGCCGCCGCGATCGTAGATCGTCTTGTCGATCTGGCCGTCGGGCTTGCGCGTGCCGATGCCCATCACCGTCAGCTCGGGATACTCGGCGTGGCGCGTCCGCTTCACGCGGTGCGGCTTCAGCCGCCCGAAGCGCGCGGAATAGGACAGGAATTCGGGAATGGTGAGCGTCTGGCCGCGCACCACCAGGACGATGCCCTCGAGCCAGGCCTGGTAGAGCCGGCTCCAGTCGGCGTCGGAGAGTGAACGCACGTCGACGTCGGTGACAACGGCACCGATACGCGGGTCGGGCTTGTCGATCTTCATGACGTAAGCCTACAGCAATATGAGTTCAGCTGGAATCAGCTGAACTCATATTGCCCGTCGAAACCAGCATCACCGGTGCGCGCGAATGCAATCAGGTGGAGCCGCGCACGGTTCCACCTGATTGCATTCCGCTCTAGCATCGAAACCAACAAAGATCAGGAGGAAGCCCATGCGCCGCATCGCGGTTCTTGTTTTCGCTGCTTTGCTGGCCCCGCCGGCAATGGCGCAGGAGGCCTTTCCGAACAAGCCGATCACCCTGGTCGTGCCCTACGCGCCGGGCGGCGGCAGCGACTTCCTGGGCCGGGTCCTCGCCGACGGCCTGCGCGCGCAGCTCAAGGAGAGCGTGGTCGTGCAGAACCTCGCCGGTGCGGGCAGCGTCGTCGGCTCGGCCCATGTCGCAAAGGCAAAGCCCGACGGCTACACCCTGCTGCTCAACCATATCGGCCTCTCGACCGTGCCGGCGCTCTACAAGAAGCTCCAGTTCGATCCGCTGGCGGCCTACGAGTTCGTCGGTCTCTTTGCTGAAGCGCCGATGGTGATCATGGCGCGCAAGGAATTCGCGCCGAAGAATTACGCCGAGCTGGTCGCCTATGCGAGGCAGCACCGGGAAAAGTTCACCATGGCATCGTCGGGCATGGGCAGCTCGACTCATCTCTGCGCCATCATCTTCCAGCAGGCGCTCGGCGTGCCGATCACCATCGTGCAGTACAAGGGCGCAGGCCCGGCGGTCATCGACGTGCGCTCGGGCCAGGTCGACGCGATCTGCGACCTGCCGACCACGACCTCCAGCCAGATCCGCTCGGGCGAGCTGCGCGGCTACGTTTTGACGGCGCCGCAGCGCATGGCCTCGCTGCCCGACGTGCCGACCGCCAACGAACTCGGCGTGCCGAGTCTCGCGATCGGCGTCTGGTTCGGCGTCTATGCGCCGGCCGGAACGCCGCAGCCGGTCATTGCCATCCTCAACAAGGCGCTGCGCGAGATCGTGCAGGACAAGGCGGTGGCCGAGAAGCTCGCGGGCATCGAGACCTATCTGCTGCCGCTCGACCAGGCGACGCCCGAGGCGCTGCGCGCCAAGCTCGCCGCGCAGATCGCCTTGTGGACGCCGATCATCGAGAAGGCCGGCATCCAGGCCGAGTAGGGCGGCGCCCCGGGGGACCGGCCCATCTGACGCGGGCCCATCCGACGCGGGCCCATCTGACGCGGGCCCGTCTGGCATCGGCCCGTCTGGCGTCCGCCGCTCCATTGTCCGGCGGCGATCCGGAATATCGGCCCGGACGCCGCACAACGCCTTTGAGTCCGCGGCCGGACCTGCCAATCTGCCGCCGATGTCGAAAATCAAGATCGCGCTGGCCTGCCAGGGCGGGGGGAGCCAGACGGCTTTCACCGCCGGCGCCCTGAAGGCCCTGTGCCACGCCCAGCAGCGTCACAATTTCGAGGTCGTCGCCGTGAGTGGAACCTCCGGCGGCGCGGTCTGCGCGGCCCTCGTCTGGTATGCCCATCTCAAGGGCGAGCAGCCGCTCTGGGGCCGCCTGATGAAGTTCTGGGAGGAGAACACGGCTCAAAGTGCGGCCGAGCACGTGATCAACCGCTTCATTGTCGAATCGACACGCCTGGTCAATGCCGGCCTGCTGCCGACCCTGCATTTCAGCCCGTCGTCGCCCGCGGTGCAGATGGCGACGCAGTTCATGATGTCGGGCCAGCGCAAGGGCTTCTCGGATTTCAAGGCGCTGCTCGAGACGCACATCGATTTCGCCGAGATCGCGGCCTGGGGGCCGGGACCGCACCGGCCGACCCTGGTCATCGGGGCGGCCAACGTGATCTCCGGCGCGCTCGAGAAGTTCACGTCGAAGCGCGAGGCGATCACGGTCGATCACATCCTCGCCTCCTGCGCGGTGCCGAGCATCTTCCCGGCCGTGCAGATCGGCGCGGACGCCTACTGGGACGGTCTGTTCTCCGACAACCCGCCGATCGAGGAGCTGATCCGGCCGCGCACGATGGGGGAGCACAACATCCCGGAGGAGATCTGGCTGATCAAGATCAACCCGACCGAACGGGCGACCGTCCCGGTCAAGCCGGGCGAGATCATCGACCGGCGCAATCAGCTCGAGGGCAACATCTCGCTGTTCCAGCAGCTCGGTCATCTCGAGATGATCAACGACATGATCCTCGATGACGCGTTCCGTCCCGAGTATCTCGCGCGCTTCGACATCAAGGCGCCGATCCGGATCCCCAAGTCGTTCGCCGGCGACCGCGACAAGCCCTACCACATTCCCTGCATCGAGATGCCGAGGGACGTCCAGGACAAGCTCGACTTCGAGGGCAAGATCGATCGCGGGCCGGCGAACATCGGCAGCCTGATCGCCGAGGGCGAGAGGGCCGCCCTCGAGTTCCTGCGCCGGCGGGCCGCCGTGGTTTCCGCCCCGGCCCTGGTCAGGCAGGATGCACCGTAGACCGGGTCGAGCAGGGGCCGGCCGGCCCCAGGGTCGGTGAACACGGGCAGTGAACACGGGAAATGCGGGCGTCCGTCCGCATTTGATCTGGATCAAATCGGTCCCGGCCCGGTGACGTATTCTCAATCGAATGGGGCGGGTGTACCTATTTTGCTGTCCGACGACCGGGCAGAATGTGCAGGGCTACAGTGATCGGGATCCACCCGATGCCGGCGCGCCGCCGGCGTACGAGGGCGTGATCTGCCTGGCCTGCGGCAGTCTTCATATCGTGGACCCCGACACCGGGCGCCTGCTGACGGAAGACTCGAACGGCTCGAGATCGCGCTGAGCGGGTCCAAGGCGGGCCCGCCAAATGCAAACGGCGGACCCGAAGGTCCGCCGTCAGGCCGATAACGGGATGTCGGCACCCGATTGGTCGGAGTGAGAGGATTCGAACCTCCGGCCCCTAGCTCCCGAAGCTAGTGCTCTACCAGGCTGAGCTACACTCCGTCAGAAATGGGTGTCTCCCCGCTCGGGAGGCGGGGTTATAGCGGCGGCCTCCCGCGGTCGCAAGGGCCCGGCCCGGCGGCTATAGTCGCGGCCGGACGTACCGTCCCGGGGGCACAATGGCAAAGAAGAAGCGGCTCAAGATCGCGCTGATCGGCTACGGCGCCATCAGCCAGATGCTGTTCGATGTCTTCAAGGAGAAGAAACCGCCGATCGACATCGTGGGCGTGCTGGTGCGGCCGGGCCGCGCCAGGGACACCCAGAAGAAGGTCGGCCGGAAGGTCGCCGTCGTCGAGAGCCTGAAGGCGCTGCTCAAGCTCAAGCCCGACATCGTCGTCGAGGCGGCCAGCCAGCAGGCGGTGAAGGACTGGGGCGAGACCATCCTGAAGAAGGGTTTCGACCTGATGGTGATCGCCACCGGCGCCTACGGCGATCCCAAGCTCTGGAAGAAGCACAAGGCGGCGGCGGAGAAGAGCGGCGCCCGCCTGCGCCTGCCGTCCGGCGCCATTGCCGGCCTCGACGGCCTGCTCGCCATGCGCCTGGGCAAGCTCGAGAAGGTGAAATACACCTCGATCAAGCCGCCGCACGCATGGAGCGGCACGCCGGCCGAGACCGATTTCGACCTGCCGTCGATCAAGACCCCGACGGTGATCTTCCGTGGCACGCCGGCCGATGCCGGCCGCCTCTACCCGAAGAACGCCAATCTCGCGGTGACGGTGGCGCTGTGTGGCGCCGGCCTCGACCGTACGGAAATCGAGCTGGTTGCCGATCCGACGCTGCCGGAGGGCTGCAACGCCAGCAAGCTCGAGGTCGTGAGCGATTCGGGCGAGCTCAACATGTATCGCCTCGGCCGCGCCATGCCGGACAATCCGAAGACCGGTGTCCTCACGGCGCTGACCATGGCCGACGATCTCATGAAGATCGTGCGCGCCAGCGACTGGTGATCTTCAGGCCGAGATCGGACAGGACCGTATCGAGGCCGATATCGGCGGCACGGTCCTTCACGCCGAACAGC
>CAWUOG010000088.1:0-10140 GCA_963923875.1 uncultured Alphaproteobacteria bacterium | reverse complement strand
TGCGCCGATCGCCGATGCCGGCGAGCGCTTCGCCCAGCCCGGCGCAACGGTGGCGGCGTTGACCCAGGAACCGGACTTCACTGGCCACGCCACCGTTGCGCACTACGTCGCCTCGGCGCTCGCCGACTCCCAGGGCCCGACGGACTATCGCGTCGAAACCCTGCTCACCGAGGTCAAGCTCGACGGTGGCCGCGCCCCCGGCGAGTTGTCCGGCGGCGAGGCGCGGCGCGCGGCGCTGGCGCGGGTTCTGATCGCCGAGCCCGACGTCATGCTGCTCGACGAGCCGACCAACCACCTCGATCTGCCGACCATCGAATGGCTGGAGGAGAAGCTCGGAGCCTGGCGTGGCGCCTACGTGCTGGTGAGCCACGACCGGCGCTTCCTCTCGACGCTCTCGCGCGCCGTGCTGTGGCTCGACCGCGGCATCGTGCGCCGGCTCGATCGCGGCTATGACGCCTTCGAGGGTTGGTCGACCGACATTCTCGAGCGCGAGGCAACCGAGCGGCACAAGCTCGACCGCCTGATCGAGCGCGAAACCGAATGGGCGGGCAAGAGCATCCGCGCCCGGCGCACGCGCAATGAGGGCCGGCTGCGAGCTTTGCGCGACCTGCGCAAGCAGCGCCGCGAGCAGATCGGTCCGACCGGCCGTGCGACCATCGAGGTCGGCGAGTCCGAGAAGTCGGGCGCGCTCGCGATCACGGCACGCAACATCTCCAAGAGCTTCGGCGATCGCGCGATCATCCGGGAGTTCTCCACGCGCATTTTCCGCAAGGACCGCGTCGGTCTGATCGGCCCTAACGGCGCCGGCAAGACGACGCTGCTGCGCATGTTGATCGGCGAGCTGGAGCCTGACACTGGCTCGGTCAAGCTCGGTGCCAACCTGTTGCCGGTGACGATCGATCAGCGTCGAAGCGCGCTCGATCCCGACAAGACGCCATGGGAGACCCTGGCCGACCGCAACGATCATGTGCTGGTGCATGGCCGGCCGCGCCACGTCATGACCTATCTGCGCGAATATCTGTTTCGCGACGAGCAGGCGCGCCAGCCGGTGCGCACGCTGTCGGGTGGTGAGCGCAATCGCCTGCTGCTCGCCAAGGCGCTGGCGGCACCCTCGAATCTGTTGGTGCTCGACGAGCCGACCAACGATCTCGACGCCGATACGCTGGACCTTCTGCAGGAGGCGCTGTCGGACTATGACGGTACCGTCTTGCTGGTGAGTCACGACCGCGACTTCCTCGACCGGCTGGTAACTTCGACTATCGCCCTCGAAGGCGACGGCACGGCGATCGAGTATGCCGGCGGTTACAGCGACTACCTGCTGCAGCGCGGTCCGCGCGAGAAGCCGGTCGAGGCGCCACGCAAGGAGAAGGCCGGCCCAGCCGTACCGCGCGAGCGCAGCCAGCCACAGCGGCTCGGCTACAAGCGCGAGCGGGCGCTGGCCGAACTGCCGAAGACGATCGAGAGGCTGCAGGCGGAGATGGCGATGCTCAACGAGGCTTTGGCGGATGCCACGCTGTACAGCCGCGATCCCAAGGCCTTCGCCGCCAAGAGTGGCCGGCTGGCCGCGGCGCAGTCGGAGCTCGATGCTGCCGAGACCGAGTGGCTGGAACTCGAGATGTTACGCGAGGAATTGGGCGGCTGAAGCCGTTCAGCGCTTCTGGCAGGCCTCGACGAAAGCAAGCAGTTCCCGGTTGAAGCGGTCCGGGTCTTCGGCGAACGGTGAATGGCCGCAACCGTCGAACCACGACACCCGGGCGTGGGGCAAGGCATTCAGTGCCATGTCCACCGATTGCGGCAGCACGACCGCATCGTCGCGGCCATGAGTGATCAGCACGGGTGCACGTACCTTGCGCAGAGCTTCGATTGTGGGCGCGGCTGGCGTCGACCAGCCGGCAATCGCCCGGCGCACGAAGCCCGGCACTTTCATGTTGTAGGCGACGGCGCGGCGAAACTCGGCCTCCGTCGGCTTGCGGCCGTAGCATCCGTCGATGAAAGCGATAGCCAGATCGATCTCTTCGGCCAGCGAAAGGGTCTCGGGCCATGGCTTGGGCGCCGACGGCCCACGGCCGCTTGGATCTTCGACGACCTGCGAGGCTACGAAGTTGATGCCGGCCAACCGTGAGTCGCCGTGCACCATCAGGTATTGCCGGGTAACGCGGCCGCCCATCGACCAGCCGGCGATCACCGGCCGCTTGAGCTGCTTTGCCTCGATGACGGCGGCGATGTCGTCGGCCCACACGCGGCCACCCTGATAGGCGGTGGGATCGGCCGGTTGTTCAGAGGCGCCGTGACCGCGCTGGTCGTAGGCCACGACGCGGCAGGTCGCGGCGAGGGCCCTGATCTGTGGCTCGAAACAAAGATGGCACTGTGCGAAGCCGTGGATCAGCAGGACCTCGGGGCCGGACAGCTGGCCCCATTCGTAGACGGCGAGCCGGGTACCGTCCGGCGCGCGCGCTTCGGTGCATTTGCCATCGATGAAGTGAACGGTTGCCACGCTATTGCCTCTTCTTGAACGCTTGTTCCATTCAAACCTAACATGGCCGAGGATCGGGGCTGCCACGAGTGAGAGTTGACGCCACCGGGCCCCTCGGGTACGCCCTCGCACCCCCGAAGGTTTCGCAAAAAGTGCCCGATTCCGCCGTTTCCATTGCGTCCGACGCCCGTCTGGCCGGCCATCCTGCCGGGCTGCGGCGCACGTTCGCGATCATCTCGCATCCCGACGCCGGCAAGACGACCCTGACCGAGAAGCTGCTGCTGTTCGGCGGCGCCATCCATGTCGCGGGTGCGGTGAAGGCGCGCGGCGAGGCGCGGCGCGCGCGCTCGGACTGGATGAAGATCGAGCAGCAGCGCGGCATCTCGGTTACCACCTCGGTGATGCACTTCGAGTATGGCGGCGCGGTGTTCAATCTCCTGGACACGCCGGGCCACGAGGATTTCAGCGAGGACACCTATCGTACGCTGACCGCGGTCGACTCGGCGGTAATGGTGATCGACGCCGCCAAGGGCATCGAGGCGCGCACCCGCAAGCTGTTCGAAATCTGCCGCCTGCGCGACGTGCCGATCATCACCTTCATCAACAAGATGGACCGCGAGGCCAAGGACCCGATCGAACTGCTCGACGAGATCGCCTCGACCCTGGCGCTCGACGTCTGCCCGATGACCTGGCCGACCGGCTCCGGCCAGGCCTTCAAGGGCACCTACGATCTCGCACACAGCCGCATGCTGGTGTTCGACAACGCCGACCGCAGCCGCATCGGCGAGGTGATCGAGAATTACGAGATCGAGGACCAGCGCCTGGCCGAGGAAGTGGAACTTGTCCGCGCCGGCTATCCGGCCTTCGACTTGGAGGCCTATCGCGGCGGCCACCTGTCGCCGGTGTTCTTCGGGTCGGCCTACAACAACTTCGGCGTAAAAGAGCTGCTGGACGCGATCGCTGCCTGGGCGCCGCCGCCCCGGCCGCAGCCCGCTGAGCCGCGCGCCATCGAGCCCACCGAAGGCAAGGTCACGGGCTTCGTGTTCAAGGTCCAGGCCAACATGGACCCCAACCACCGAGACCGCATCGCCTTCCTGCGGTTGTGCAGCGGCAAATTTCGCCGCGGCATGAAGCTCACCCAGATGGGCACCGGCAAGACGCTGTCGGTGAACTCGCCGATCCTGTTCTTTGCGCGCGAGCGCGAGATCGTCGACGAGGCCTGGCCGGGCGACATCATCGGCGTGCCAAATCACGGCGTCCTCAGGGTCGGCGACACGCTGACCGAGGGCGAGACCATCAAGATCGTCGGCATCCCCAACTTCGCGCCGGAAATCCTGCGCCGTGTGCGGCTCGAGGATCCAATGAAGTCCAAGCAGCTCAAGCGCGCGCTCGACGATCTCGCCGAGGAAGGCGTGACCCAGGTGTTCCGCCGCGTGATCGGCGGCGACAACATCGTGGGCGTGGTCGGCGAGCTTCAGCTCGACGTCCTGAAGACGCGCGTCGAGGCCGAGTACTCGGTGAATATCGATCTTGAGCCGGCGCCGTTCGAGACGGCGCGCTGGATTTCGGCCGAGAGCAAGGTTGACCTGGAAGCCTTCATGTCGGCCAACCGTGGGGGCATGTCGGAGGATCGCGACGGCTCGCCCGTATTCCTGGCGCGCAATGCGTGGGAGCTGGGCTACATCGCCGAGAAGAGCCCGAAGATAAAATTCTCAGATATCCGCGAGCGCGCCTGACCGACATGGCAGACCACACTCCCGTACAGGAAGCCTGGCGGGACCGGCTGCGCCAGGAAGAACTCAAAGGCTTCGCTTTCGCCTTCAAGGCGCGCACCATTGCGCTCGGGGTCGTGGTCCTTTGGGTGCTGGTCTCCTCGACGGCCGGCCGTTTGCCGATGCTGATGGGAGCGGCAGCGCTGTTCATGCTGGTCGGCTGGATCGCCTACGCCGGCCGCAACAGCCGTCATGCGCTGCTGATCCAGGGCATCTGCGCCGTGCTCGACGTGGCGATCGTGGTGGCGGCGAGCCACATGCCCGAGAAGGACGGCTACGAATGGGCTCTGCAGAGTTGGATGCGCCGGTCGGCCTTCCTTTATCTGGTGGCCTATGTCGCGAGCAGCGCTCTCACCTTCTCGGTCGTGGTGGTGCTGGTCGCCGGCGTCGCGGCCATACTGGGACAGCTGGCGTCCTTCGCCTACGTGATGTACGCGGCCGAGAAGATCGATTCCTTCCAGGGCCTGGCCGCGGCCAACGCCTACGACCTGTTGCGCCAGATGACCGTCATGCAGGGCGTCGAGCCCTGGGTGTTCATGGCCAATCAGCTGGTGCTGCTGGCCGTCACCACCGGGCTGATCGCCGGTGCCATCTGGCGGGCCCGCCGTCATGTCGAGCGCGCGGTGCAGGCCGAGGCGCGTACCCGCAATCTCGGCCGATACTTCTCGCCCGAGGTCGCCGCGCGTCTCGCGGAGAATGCCGGTGCGCCGGGCACGGGCAAGGTGCACGACGCCGCCGTGCTGTTCGTCGACGTGATCGGCTCGAGCCGGCGCATGGAAGGCGTGGCACCGGAACGGGTGATCGACGCGGTGCGGGCCTATCACGAGCGCGTCGTGCCGATCGTGTTCCGTCACGGCGGCTCGATCGACAAGTTCCTGGGCGACGGCATCATGGCGGTATTCGGCGCCCCGGAAGAGACGCCCGCCGACGCCTACGACTCGATCCTGTGCGCGACAGTGATCCTCGACACGATGGATGCCTGGAGCGCCGACCGCTCCCAGCGCGGCCTGATGTCGACCAGGGTCGGCATTGGCCTGCATTACGGCAGGGTGGTGCAGGGCAATGTCGGCATCGCCGACCGGCTGGAATTCACCACGCTCGGCGAGACGGTGAACGTCGCCAGCCGACTCGAGAGCATGACCCGGCCCTTCGGCACCGGCATCGTGCTGAGCCGCGACACCATCGAGGCTGCCGAACGCTTCAAGCCGCTGCCGGCCGGCCTGAAAGCCCGCATGCGCGATCTCGGCATGCAGCCGATCTCAGGCCATGAGGCGTCGTTACATCTCTTCGCGATCGACCGGAAGGCCGCCTAGCGTTTGGGCGACCAGCCGTAGGCCTTGGCGCACGCGCCGCCCATCAGCATTGCGCGTTCCGACTCGCTCAGCCGCGTGGTCTCGAGGAACGGCTTGACCGCCTGCTCGTAGTTGACGACCGCGAAGGCGCGAGTCCAGTCGGTTCCCCACAGGCAGCGCTCGAAGCCCCAGGCATCGAACACGCGCTGCAGCGGATCCCAGATGTCGGGGAACGGATAGGGCTGCTTGGACAGCGTGCAGGCGCCGCTGACCTTGATCACGGCATTCGGGCGCTTGGCGAGTTCCACGATCTTGGGCAGGTCGGCCCAGGGTTCGGCGGGTGCCGGCGGGACGCGCGGCTGCAGAAGCCCGAGATGATCGACGATGAAGCGCGTGTTGGGATGACGGTCGATGATCTTGATGCCGTCATCGACCCGGCCCCAGAACAGGAAGTTGAGGGGCAGGTCGTACTCCACCGCGGCCTTGCAGATGCGGTCGAGGCCGGGATGGTCGGCGGCGCGCTTCTCTTCCTCGCGCAGGAAGATGCGGATGCCGACGGCGCCTTGCGTCTTCTTCCACTTCGCGATCACGTCGGCGACGTTCTTGTCGTCCGGATCCACCGGCTTGACGATGGCCATGCGGCCGGGGTGCTGGCGCGCAACCTCTTCCGCATAGCTGCCGTCATAGCGGTACATCGAGAAGGACGAGATGAAGATCGCGCCGTCTACTCCGACCTGGTCCATCGCCGCGACCATCTCGTCACCGGTGACGTGCGGGGGCCAGTTGGGCACCGTGGCCCAGGGCCGCTTGGGCGTGTTCGCCTCGTAGGCGTGGACCTGGCTGTCGATGATCGGCATCGGATTTTCTCCCTAGGCTTTCTTGCGTTCGGTCACGGGCACGGTGACGCCCGCGTCATGCAGCTTGGCGAGTTCTTCCGCTTTCAGCCCCAGCAACTCCCCGAGCACGGCATTGGTGTCCTGACCTAGGGTCGGGGCGGGGCGGCGAATCTCCGACTTGCCGCCGGTATGCAGGCGGATCGGCGAGATCGGCACGCGGGTCTTGCCGCGGCGCGGATGCTCGACATCGACCCAGAAGCCACGTGTCTCGAGATGGGGATCGGTCGCGACTTCACGCGCGGTCTTGACCGGTGCGCAGGGCACATGCGCCTCGTTGAGCTCCTTCAGCACCTGCTGCTTGGTGCGGGTGATCGTCCAGGCGCCGACCAGGTCGTCGACCTCGGCCATGCGCTTGGCCCGGCCGATCGTGCTCGAGAAGTCGGGATGCTCGGCCAGGTCGTTGCGCCCGAGCATCCTGCACATCGATTGCCAGTGTCGCTCGGCGGCGGTGAAGATCGCGACATAGCCGTCGCTGCAGCGATAGGTGTTGTAGGGCGCCATGGCGAGGGCTGGATGCCGGTTGCCGGTGCGGTCGGGCACGTTCTGGTCGCCGTCCATCACCGCGCCCAGCGCCGAGGCGAGCGAGATCACGGCGGCCTCGTGCATGGCGATCTCGACCCGTTGGCCCTTGCCGGTGCGCTCGCGCTGGACGAGCGCGCCCAGGATGCCGGCGCAGAGATGTATGCCAGCCAGGAAGTCGCACACGGCGGCGCCGGCCTTGGTCGGCGGGCCGTCGGCGTCACCGGTGGCGTTGGTGATGCCGCTCATCGCCTGGATGGTGACGTCCATCGCGGCGAGATCGCGATAGGGCCCGTCGAGGCCGAAGCCCGAACTGCCGCCATAGATGAGGCGCGGGTTGAGCTTGCTCAGGACGTCGTAGCCCAGACCCAGCCGATCCATGACACCGGCGGCAAAGTTCTCGATCAGCACATCAGCTTGGGCGACCAGCGCCAGGAAAACTTCCCGGGCGCGCGGCTGCTTGAGGTCGAGGACTACCGACTCCTTGTTGGAGTTCAGCATGACCAGCGGATAGGGCTCGGTCTCCCGCTTGCGGCGACGCAGGACGTCGCCTTCCGGCGGTTCGATCTTGATCACGCGCGCGCCCATGAAGGAAAGCTGCAAGCCTGCGTAGGGGCCGTTGTAGATCTGCCCCATGTCGAGGACGAGCATGCCGTCGAGCGGACGCTTGATGTCCTGGGGACGAATCTCGGTGGTCATTTGGCGGGGTGAACCTTCTTCCAGTGACGGGCGATGTCGACGCGGCGGGTGACCCAGACGCGCGGCTGGCTGGCGAGCCAATCCAGGACGCGGGCCAGCCCGAGCGCCCGGCCGGGATGGGCGATGATGCGATTGTGCAGGCCGAAGCTCAGCATGCGGGGCGGATCCTCCTCCAGCACGCACTGCACCGCGTTCTTGATATAGGTCTCGTACTCGTCGCCGCTCGTCATGCCTTGGCGGGCGAAGCGGACGTCGTTATGCACGACGGAGTAGGGCACGATCAGCTGCTGCCGATTGCCGACCTTCAGCCAGTAAGGCAACTCGTCGTCATAGGTGTCGCTGTCGTACTCGTAGCCGTTGTCGAGCAGCAGGTTGCGCGTGTGCATCGAGGGGGCGTAGCGGCTGTACCAGCCGGCCGGCCGCTCGCCGATCGTCCGGGCGATGCTTTCGGTCGCCAGCCTGATCTGTTCACGCTCGTAGTCGAGCGTCATGTTGCCGTGGATTTCCCACTTGTAGCCGTGGCCTGCGACGTCCCAGCCGGCCTCACGCATGGCGGCACAGGCCTCGGGATTGCGCTCCAGCGCGCGGGCAATGGCGAACACGGTGCAGGGCAGCTTGCGCTTGGTGAACATGCGGTGAAGCCGCCAGAAGCCGGCCCGGCTGCCGTATTCGAACATGCTCTCGGCGCCAAGATCGCGACCTTTTACCGACGCCGTCGAGCCTTCGGTGAGGCCGGTCTCGGAGGCAGGCGCGCCGTCGGGGACGGAAAGCTCGCCGCCTTCCTCGTAGTTGATGACGAAGTTCACGGCGACATGTGCGCCGCCCGGCCAATTCGGATCGGGCGGATTGCGCCCGTAACCCACGAAGTCGCGGACGCGGCCGGCCTCTTCATCGGTCATGTCGCTGGTTCCTCCCATTCCGCTTCCTTGAGCCCGCAGCTTATCGCGAACCGCCGAAATCTGCTCTACGGTTGGCGCATGACCGACCTCACCAGAATCGACCCCGGCCCTCGTCTCAGCGAGGCCTCCGTCTTCGGCAATCGCATCCATTGCTCGGGCATGATCCCGGAAGACCTGTCGCAGGATATCGCAGGCCAAACCCGGCAGGTGCTGGCCGAGATCGATTCACTGCTGGCCAGGGGTGGCAGCGACAAGACGAGGATCCTGTCGGCCGTGATCTGGCTCGCCGACATCGGCGATTTCGCGGAAATGAACAAGGTGTGGGATGCCTGGGTCGTGGCCCATCGGGGCCCGGCGCGGGCCACCGTCCAGGCCAAGCTGAGCGACCCCGCCATGAAAATAGAAATCATGGTCGTAGCGGCGATCTAGTCTGCTAAGGTCGCCGCCGCTTTGCGAGTTTCGAGAGGGAGAGAAAGCATGAGCATCAAGCGAATCAATGCCGGCCCGCGCATGTCGAGCGCCGTGGTCCATGGCAACACGGTCTATCTCGCCGGCCTGACGGCCGACGACACCAAGGCCGACGTGAAGGGCCAGACCAAGCAGATCCTCGACAAGATCGACAAGTTCCTGAAGGACGCCGGCACCGACAAGTCGAAGATCCTCTCGGCCAACATCTGGCTGACGGACATCGGCACCTGGAGCCAGATGAACGAGGTGTGGGATGCGTGGGTTTCGCCGGGCAACACGCCGGCGCGCGCCACGGTCGAGGCCAAGCTCGCCAACCCGGCGCTCAAGGTCGAGATCATGGTCCAGGCGGCGCTCTGAGCGCGGTCTTCCCTGCAACGAGAAAGGGCCGGCGATTGCCGGCCCTTTTTGTTTGTCTCGTCGGTGCCTAGTTGATTGGCCCGATGATCTTGCCCGGGTTCATGATGTTGTCCGGGTCGATCGCCTTCTTGATCTGGCGCATCAGCGACATCGCCTCGCCGTGCTCTTCGTACAGGAACTTGATCTTGCCGATGCCGACGCCGTGTTCGCCGGTGCAGGTGCCGCCGAGCGACAGGGCGCGCGCCACCATGCGGTCGTTCAGCGCCTCGGCCTTCGGCAGGTAAGTCGGGTCGTCCGGGTCGACCATCATCGTGAGATGGAAGTTGCCGTCGCCGACATGGCCCACGATCGGCGCGTAGAGGCCGTTGGCGACAATGTCCTTCTGGGTCTCGAGGATGCATTCGGCGAGGCGCGAGATGGGCACGCATACGTCGGTCGCCCACATCCCCCAGCCGGGCTTGGCGGCCTTGGCGGCCCATGCCGCGTCATGGCGCGCCTGCCACATCTTGCTGCGTTCCTCGGCCTGGCTGGTCCACGCGAAGTCGCCGCCGCCGTTCTCGCCCGCGATCGCCTGCACCATCTCGGCCTGTTCCTTCGTGCCGGCCTCGGTGCCGTGAAACTCGAGCAGCAGCAGGTTCTTGTTCGGCAGCGAGAGCTTGGAATACTTGTTCACGGTGTCGACCGTGTAGGTGTCCATCAGTTCGATGCGCGCGACGGGGATGCCCGACTGGATGGTCTGGATCACGGTGCTGACCGCGCCCTCCA
>CAWUOG010000087.1:0-10186 GCA_963923875.1 uncultured Alphaproteobacteria bacterium | reverse complement strand
GCCCCGGCGATCCACATCGGCAGTCCGACGACGAACAGCTGTGCCGCCCACACCGTGGCGACCACGATGCTCATGCCGAGATCAGGCTGCATCACGAGCAGCGCCAGCACGGTGCCGACCAGCAGGGTCGACAGGAAGTAACCCGGCATCCGCCGCTCGGCGCGCGCCTGGGCGAGCAACCAGGCCGAAATCACGGCCAGGCTCGGCTTGACGAACTCCGAGGGCTGCACGCTCGACAGTCCGGGCACCGAAATCCAGCGCCGTGCGCCCTTGATCTCGACGCCGATCACGAAGGTCGCGGCGAGCAGCACGACGCTGCCGCAGAACACCAGCAGCGCCAGCCGCCGGACATGGCGCGGCGAAACCAGCGAGATCGCCAGCATGAGCGTCAGCGCCAGCGGCAGGAACAGGAACTGGCGCTTGGCGAACATGAACGAGTCGGCGCCGATGCGCTCGGCGGCCGGCGGCGAGGCCGCAAGCGTCAGCAGCACGCCGAACGCCATGATGCCCAGGATAGCGCCGAGCGACCAGCGGTCGACAGTCCACCACCATTGGCCGATCACGCTGCGGTCATCGCGCGGAACCTGGATCACGCCACCCTCCCCAGCATCTGCGCACCCGGCAGGGCGCGCGCCATGGCGCGGAACGCATCGCCACGATGCTCGTAGCTCTTCCACTGGTCCCACGAGGCACAGGCCGGCGACAGCAGCACCACGGCATCGCCATGCGTTTCGGCCTCCTGCTGCGCGAGCGCATGCGCCGCATCGAGCGCATGCCGAAGGTCGCCGCAACGGGTGAAGGCCAGCTTGCCCGCGAGCTGCCGGGCGAAGAGCTCGGTAGCCTCGCCGATCAGAAAGGCATGACGGATACGGTCGAACCATGGCTCGAGGGGCGCCACGCCGCCTTCCTTCGCCTGGCCGCCGAGAATCCAGTAAATGTCACGATACGACGACAGGGCGCGCGCAGTGGCATCGGCGTTGGTCGCCTTGCTGTCGTTGACGTAGGTGACGGCGCCGATCGACGCGACACGCTCCTGGCGGTGCGGCAGGCCGGGATAGGTCTTGATGCCGGCCGCGATCGCCTCGCGCGTGACGCCGAGCCAGCGGCAGGCCGCCCAGGCGCAGGCGGCGTTCTGCGCATTGTGGTCGCCCGGCAGGGTCGGCACCCGGGAGAAGTCGAACTTGAAGCCCTCGGCGTCGATCAGGCTGCCGGCCTGGAAAGAGATGCCGCGCTGCACGACCCGCTTGAGAGCGACCGGCACGACGGCGATCTCCGGACGCTGGCGCAGCGTGGCAAACATCGCCACCGAGTGTTCGTCGTCGATGCCGATCACCGCGCAGTCGCGCCGGGTCTGGCGGTCGAAGATGTGCGCCTTGGCCGCGACGTAGCCGGCCATGTCGCCATGGCGATCGATATGGTCGGGCGTGATGTTGAGCCACACCGCGATGTGCGCGCGGAAGGTTTCCAGCAGTTCGAGCTGGTAGGACGAGAGCTCGAGCACGTAGACACCGCCCTCGTCCAGCGGGGCGAGATCGAGGGCGCCCCGGCCGATATTGCCGCCGACCTCGCAGGCGAGGCCCGTACTCTGCAGGATGTGTCCGATCAGCGCCGTCGTGGTCGACTTGCCGTTGGTGCCGGTGATCGCCACGAAGCGCGCCTTGGGCTGCGCCCGGGCCAGCAGTTCGACGTCACAGATGATCGGCTTGCCGGCGGCGCGCGCGGCCGCCGCCATCGGATGTGGCGCCGGCAGGAGATTCGGAATGCCGGGGCTGATCACCAGCGCCGTCACCTCCGACCAGTCGACCGCATCCGGCGCGATCAGTCGTACGCCGGCCTGCGCGGCCGCGGTGCGCGAGACCTCGTTGTCGTCCCAGGCGGCATACTCGACACCCGCCGCCACCAGGGCGCGCACCGTCGTCAGGCCGGAGCGCGCCAGCCCCAGCACGACGTACGACGAACCCTTGAGGACGGAGAGGTCGATCATCCGCTCACCTCAACTTCAGCGTGGCGAGACCGACCATCGAGAGGATGGCGGCAATGATCCAGAAGCGGAACACGATGGTCGGCTCGGCCCAGCCCTTCTGCTCGAAATGATGGTGCAGCGGCGCCATGCGGAAAATGCGCTTGCCGGTCCACTTGAAGGACAGCACCTGCACGATCACCGACACGGTCTCGAGCACGAACAGGCCGCCGACGATTGCCAGCACGATTTCGTGCTTGATCACCACCGCCGTGGCGCCGAGCGCCCCGCCGATCGACAACGAACCCGTGTCGCCCATGAACACCATGGCCGGAGGCGCGTTGAACCACAGGAACCCGAGGCCGGCGCCGGCCAGCGCCGACAGCAGCACCGCGAGTTCGCCGGCGCGCGGCATGTGCCAGAGGAACAGGTACTGCGTGAAGCGCACGTTGCCCACGAGGTAGGCGAGCAGTGCGAACACCATTGCCGCCATGATCACCGGGCCGATCGCGAGGCCGTCGAGGCCGTCGGTCAGGTTGACCGCGTTGGAGGCGCCGACGATCACCAGGGTGCCGAAGGCCACGAAGCCGACCAGGCCGAGCGGGATCAGCACGTCCTTGAAGAACGGCACCGCCACCGTGTAGCGCAGCGCGGGCGGAGAATTCTCGGAGATGTAGTAGGCGGCGGCGGCGGCAACCACGAGCGATACTGCGAGCTTGACCTTGCCGGGCACGCCCTTGGTGTTGCGCTTGGTGACTTTGAGGTAGTCGTCCCAGAAGCCGACCGCGCCGAACGAGATCGTCACGATCAGCACGATCCAGACATAGGGATTGCGAAGGTCGGCCCACAGCAGCGTCGCCACCGTGAGCGCGATCAGGATGAGCAGGCCACCCATGGTCGGGGTGCCCTTCTTGCTCAGGATATGGCTCACCGGGCCATCCTCGCGGATCGGCTGGCCGTGCGCCTGCATGCTGCGCAGCCACCGGATCAGGGTACCGCCGATGATGAAGCTGATGATCAACGCGGTCAGGAAGGCCGCGATCGAGCGGAACGTCAGATAGCGGAAGAGGTTGAACGGCTGGAAGATATCCGCCAGCGGATAGATGAAATTGTAGATCATGCCTCAGCGCCCCGCCTCGCCGTCGCTCGCCGCGAGAATGGCGTCGACGACAATCTTCATTTTCGACCCGAGCGACCCCTTCACTGCGACCACGTCTCCAGCCTTGAGCGCTGACGCCACGTCGCCGGCGAGCGACGCCGAGTCGGGGCGATGCACGCCCTTCTGCGCCGCCGCAATGTTCCGCCACAGCGCCTCCATGTGCGGGCCGCACAGGAAGACCCGCGCCGCGCCGCTCGCCGCGACGGCGTCGGCCAACGCGGCGTGGAAGGCATCCGCGCCCTCGCCCAGCTCGCGCATGTCGCCCATCGCCAGCAACCGTCGGCCTCCCGGCGCCGGCTCGGTGCGCGCCAGAATCGCCAGCATGGCGCGCATCGAGTCGGGATTGGCGTTGTAGCTCTCGTCGAGCAGCTCGATCGTGCCGCCGCCGAACCTAAGCCGCCGCCGCGCACCGCGCCCCGGCGAGGCCGTGACCTCGGCCAGCGAGGCCGCCGCCCGGTCGACGTTTGCACCCAGCGCCTCGACGACGGCGAGCGCGGCCAGGCTGTTCAATACCCAATGTTCGCCCGGCGCGCCCAGCCGATAGTCGATGCGCCGTCCGTGCAGGGAGACCGTCACGTTGCTGCCCGAGTCGTGCAGGCTGCATGCGAGGAGTCGAGCCTCAGCCCGCTCGCTTTTGCCGAATCCGACGATGCGAGTCACGCCAAACCGGCGGGCCCCGGCGGCCAGTCGTTCGAAGTGCCGGTTGTCGCGATTCAAAATCGCCACCGCACCGGCGCGCATGCCGGCGAACAGGCAGGATTTTTCGTCGGCGATCGCTTCCTCCGAGCCCATATGGCCGATATGGGCGGTGCCGACATTGGTGATCACCCCGACATCGGCCTCGACCTGGCGGGCCAGCGGTTCGATCTCACCGGGATGGTTCATGCCGATCTCGAACACGCCGTAGCGTGCCTCGCGCGGCAGACGGGCGAGACTGATCGGCACGCCGACATGGTTGTTGTAGGAGGCTGCACTGGCCTCGGTCGCGGCCTGCGCCGAGAGCATCGCGCGGAGCGCATCCTTGGTGCTGGTCTTGCCCACCGAGCCAGTGACGCTCGCCACCCTGGCCGGACTGCGGGCCCGGCCGGCGCGGCCCAGCGCGACCAGCGCCTGCATCGTGTCGGCCACCTTCACCAGCGCGCCGACCTTGCCCTCGATCGGCTGGGAGACGACCGCCGCGGCGGCGCCATGCGCGAAGGCCTGCGTGACAAATCCGTGGCCGTCGCTGGTCTCGCCCTTCAGGGCAAAGAAGAGATCGCCCGCCTTAACGGCGCGGCTGTCGAAGGTCACGCCGTTGGCCGAGAAGGCGGCCGTCAGTTCGGCCGGCGCCAGCGCGCCCGCGATCTCATCGGACGTCCAGAGAGCGGTCATGGCGCAAGCTCCCGCGCCATCTCGGCGTCGTCGAACGGGTGAGTCACGCCCTTGATGGTCTGGCCGGTCTCGTGGCCCTTGCCGGCGATCAGCAGCAGGTCGTCGGCGCCACGCAGCGCCATGATGCCCTCGACGATCGCCTCGCGACGGTCGACACGTGCCTCGCGCCAGTTCTTGCGCTCGAGCGGGATGCCACGAACGATCTGTGCCCGGATGTCGGCCGGCTCCTCGCTGCGCGGATTGTCGTCGGTGACGATGGTGAGGTCGGCAAGGCGCGTGGCGATCTCGCCCATCACCGGCCGCTTGCCGCGATCGCGGTCGCCGCCGCAGCCGAACACCACGACCAGCCGGCCCTTGGCGAACGGCCGCAGGGTCTTGAGCACCGTCTCGAGCGCCTCGGGCTTGTGGGCGTAGTCGACGTAGATCGCAGCGCCGTTGCGGTGCCGTGCCACGAGCTGCAGGCGGCCCGGCGCGCCGGTCAGGGTCGAGAGTGCCGCCACGGCACCTGCCGTGTCGTCGACCGTGGCGAGCACGAGGCCGAGCGCCGCCAGCGCGTTCGACGCCTGGAAGCCGCCGACCAGCGGCAGGTCGACCTCGTAGCGCGTGCCCAGCACTTCAAGCTCGAGATGTTGGCCGCCGGAGGTCGGCTCGTCGCGCAGCAGCCGCAGCTCGCGGCCCCTGGCGCCGTAGGTCCAGAACCGCAGACCGCGCCGGTGGCAGATCCCGGCCAGCGCCTCGGCCCGGTCGCTGTCGGCGTTGACGACTGCCGTCGCGCCCGGCGGCAGCAGCTCGTCGAACAACCGCGCCTTGGCCGCGAAGTAGGCGTCCATCGACGGGTGATAGTCGAGATGCTCGTGCGTCAGATTGGTGAAGGCGGCAGCTACCGGCTTCAGGCCGTCCAGCCGATGCTGGTCGAGACCGTGGCTCGACGCCTCGATGGCGAGATGGGTCACGCCCTCCTGCGCGAGCGTGGCGAGGTCGGCATGGAGCTGCACCGGGTCCGGCGTGGTGAGCCCCGCCTCGCGGCCGAAGCCCGGCGAGACGATGCCGAGCGTGCCGACGCTCGCCGCCTTGCGACCGAGGGCGCTCCAGATCTGGCGCACGAAATGGACGGTCGAGGACTTGCCGTTGGTGCCGGTGACAGCGGCAATGGTCGCAGGCTGGGCACCGGCGAAGGTCGCGGCCATCAGCGCGATGCGCCGGCGCGGATTGGGATCGCGCACAACAACGATGTCGGAGGCGATCGGCGGCAGCGCGACGTCCGGTGCGGCGAGAATGGCGGTGGCACCGCGGCTCACCGCATCGGTCACGAACGAGGCGCCATCGGCCCGGCTTCCGGCGAGCGCTGCGAACAGGAAACCGGGCTGGACCTTGCGGGAATCGACGGCGAGTCCGACCACGGCCGGATCGCGGGGCATATCGGGGGGCAATGTGCCCTGCGGCATGAGCTCACTCAGCCGCATTGCGACGCGCTCCGGGCGCGGCCGCCTGTTGTCCGGACACCCGCACAGGCAGGGCCTTGCGCGGCTCGTTCTGGCGGCCGCGCGCGCTGGCCGGCGCGAAATGCGGCATTGGCGCGGTGACCACCGGCGTCGAGGCGATCGCGAGCGACTCCGGATTGCCGTTCCACTCGCCGGGCAGGATGCCGTAGAGCGCCACGATGCTCTCGACGATGTTCTTGACGCTGGGCGCCGACACCATGCCGCCGGTGGCATAGCCGCCGGTGTCGGCGGTGCCCTTGGGCTCGTCGAGCGACACCAAAATCATGAACCGGGGCTCGGACATCGGAAACGAGCCAACAAACGAGCTGATCAAGGCTTTTTGGCGGTAACCGCCGCGCGCCGGCTTTTCCGCCGTGCCGGTCTTGCCGCCGACTTCGTAGCCTTTGACTTCGGCGTTCTTGCCGGTGCCCTGGATGACGTTGAGCCGCATCAGCTGGCGCATCTGCAGCGAGGTCTCCTTCTTGATCACCCGCTTGCCTTCGGGTGGGCCGGTGCGCTTCACGAAGCTCGGCGTATACAAAACGCCGCCGTTGATCATCGCCGAAGCGCCTGTCGCCAGATGCAGAGGCGTCACCGACAGGCCGTGACCGAAGGCGATGGTCATGGCGTTGATGCGCACCCAGTGGCGCGGCCAAAGCGGAGCGGCGAGTTCGGGCAGCTGGGTGTTGAGTGGCTTCAGGAAGCCGATCTTGTCGAAGAACGCCTTCTGGCCCTCAGGCCCGATGACATCGGCCGCCATCTTCGCCGAGGCGATGTTCGAGGAGTAGGTGAACACCTCCGGCACGGTGAGCGGCCGGCGCTGCGGATGATCGTCGTTGATCGTGAAGCGGTCGATCTTGATCGGGTTGGTGGCGTCGATCACGCTCGTCAGGGTGAGCTTGCCGCTGTCGAGCGCCATCGCGGTGTTGAAGATCTTGAACGTCGAGCCCTGCTCGTAGACGCCGAGCGTGGCGCGGTTGAACAGCGCCTCGTTGGTGATGGTCTTGGCCTTGTTGGCGTCGTAGGTCGGCAGCGATGCCATGGCGAGGATCTCGCCATTGGTCACGTCCATCACGATCGCGGTGGCGCCGATCGCCGAAAACTTCTTCACCGCGCGGGCGATCTCTTCCTCGACCATGCGCTGCAGGCGCAGGTCGATCGACAGCTGCACCGTTTCGCCGCTCTGGAGCTGCTGGTCGAAGTAGCGTTCGACGCCGGCGAGGCCGGAATTGTCGATGCTCGAATAGCCCACGACATGCGCGCCCGCGACGCCCTGCGGATAGATCCGCCGCTCCTCGGCCTGGAACTCGAGGCCGGGAATACCCAGCCGGTTGACCTGGTCGTACTCACGCGGGCTGAGGCCACGCTTGATCCAGACGAAGCTCTTGTCGGCGTCGAACTTGTCCTTGAGATCCTCGTACTTGAGGTCGGGCAGGACCGAGGCGATCTTGCGCGCCGCCTCCTGGGTGTCGAGCAGCAGGTGCGGATTGACGAAGGCCGACATCACCGGCACCGACGTCGCCAGCACCACCCCGTTACGGTCGACGATGTCGGCGCGCTCGGATTGGATGGCGCCGCCGCGCGCGGCAACGCGCTGGGTCGGCTCGCCGCTGTCGCGCAGCAGCGACACGTAGCCCATGCGCAGCCCAACCGCGACGAACACCATGGTGAACAGCGCCGAGGCGATGACCAGGCGCTGCCGCGCCGTCTCCTGCACGTCGCCCCGCAGGCGCGGGTCGTGACGCGGATCGCGCGGCTGTTGCGCCGTTCCGTAACGCGCGCCGGCCGCCGCGTTTTCCGCGGCGGCCGGTTCGGGCGGGCCGGACTTGCGCCACAGTCTCACCGACGTTCCCCTTCGTTACGCGAGAGGATTTCATCGATCGAGACTGCGGCGGTTCGGCCATCGCCATCCGGACCCGATGTAGCCGGCTCTTGTACCAGGGCCGGTCTCTGAGGGGGCGTCGTGGGTCCGGGGGGACGCTTCGAAAGGGGTGCGGAGGCCGGCGAGGGGCTGCCGGCCTCCGCTGCGACGCGGGCACCACCGGGCAAAACCGACGAGGGGACGTCGTTGCCCGTGCGTGGGGGGGAAGGGAGTGGTGCTTCGCGCCGCGGGGACGAATCTGTTTTGAGCGAGTCGAGACGGACGACCTGCTTGGTCGAGGCCTGTTCGAGCTTGAGGTACTTCTGTGCCAGCCTTTCAATTCGCTCGGCCTCGTTGAGATGCGCCCACTCGATTCGCAGGATGTGGGTCGCCTGCTGGCTTTCGATGATCTTCTGGTTGGTGCGGTCGATCTTCTCCTCGAGGTCCTGCACCTTGTACTTGACCGTGAACAGCCCGACCGCCGTGGCGACGGCCGCGACCGACCAGAACAGGAGCCCGCGATGGATCATGCGGCCCCTCCCTGGAAGGAGATCTTCTCGGCGACGCGCAGCCGCGCCGAACGGGCGCGCGGATTGGCGGCCAGTTCGGCCTCGCCCGGCACGACCGGACGGCGGGTGATCTCGCTGAAGCTCGCGGCCGGCGTCTTCTCGCGCGGCGGCGCGTGGCGCGACGGCGCCGGAGTCCGGCCTGAGCGGGCACGCACGAATTCCTTCACCGCGCGGTCTTCCAGCGAATGGAACGACACCACGGCAAGCCGGCCGCCCGGCGCCAGCACCCGCTCGGCGGCGGCAAGACCGCGCTCGAGCTCGCCCATTTCGTCGTTCACCGCGATGCGCAGCGCCTGAAAGCTGCGGGTCGCCGGATCGCTCTCGTCCTTGGCCGAGGGACCGACGGCGCGGCGCACGATCTCGGCCAGTTCGCCCGTGGTCTCGAACTTCTTCTCGCGGCGTCGCTCGACGATGGCATGCGCCACGCGGCGGCTGCGGCGCTCTTCGCCATAGCGCCAGAAGATGTCTGCCAGCTCGCGCTCGTCGGCGCCGTTGACCAGATCGGCCGCCGACGGACCGCTCTTCTCCATGCGCATGTCGAGCGGGCCGTCGCCGCGGAACGAAAAGCCTCGCCCGGCCTGGTCGAACTGCATCGACGACACGCCGAGATCGAGCGCGACGCCGTCGACCTCGTCGATCTTCTCAGCCGACAGGAGCTCGGCCATGTCGCCGAAACGGCCCTCGATCAGGCGCAGCCGCGGCGCGTAGCGGCGCGCGATCTCGCGACCGGCGGCGATCGCGTCGGGATCGCGGTCGATCGCGATCACCTCGCACTGCGCGCGATCGAGCATCGCCGTGGTGTAGCCGCCCGCGCCGAACGTGCCGTCGACGTAACGGCCGCCGTCGCGCGGCTGCAGCGCGTCGACCACTTCGTTCAGCAGGACGGGAATATGGCGCGCATTCATGCGTCACCCGCCCCGAGCTTGCGCACGAAATCGGCCATGCGCGCGCGATCGGCGTCGCGCCGCGCAGTCCAGCGCGCCGGATTCCAGAGCTGGAACTTGTCGCCTTTGCCGACCAGCATCACGCCGTCGGCGACGTCGAGAACTTCGGCGAATTCGCCCGGCAGCGAAAAGCGACCGTCCGGCTCCATTGCGATGGTCCGCGCCGAAGCGGAAAGATAGCCCGCCGGATCGAACGCCTCGTCGTCGAGCGCGACCTTCAGCGAGCCCTTGGGGCCGAGCGCCTCGGCGCGCAGGCGCTCGAGCATGCCATCAAAGCCCGCGCGCGAATTGCCGTTAACGACGCCTGGAAGATTGGGCGAGTGATAGAGGACGAAGGCGCCGCGGTCCTCGGCAGGCAACTCGTCGCGGAAGGCGGCGGGCAGAAGGACCCGGCCTTTCTTGTCGAGTTTGATCAGGATTTCGGACCGGAACGCCACGGCCCTCTCCCCCTGCGTCCCGCGGCCGGTGCCCCACGCCCCAGCCTCAGTAAATCGGGACAATATGGGATAACATGGGAAAATCCGGGGCGCAATCTTGAAAGAATAGAATCGGCAAGGAATCTGAGGGGCTTAGATCCCATACCTATTGTGATGCTAAGGACCCAAACCGCAAGAGCTTGGGTTTTCGCGATTCGTCCTGCGGAATCGCAGCGAGACGGTCAGTCGATAAGACCGGGGCGGTTTATCGATTTTTTATCGCTGGACCGATAAGGGTTCGTTTCAAGCAGGCCAGCACTTTCCAGGCTTTTTATCGCTCCAGGGGGACTCCCCCCCACTCCGGATTATGGAAAAGAGCGGAGCCTCCCTTCACCTCAGTGAGGCTCTCGGCCGAATCTCAGCCG
>CAWUOG010000086.1:0-10287 GCA_963923875.1 uncultured Alphaproteobacteria bacterium | reverse complement strand
CATCCGGACGCTTCGGCGTCACGGCGGAGTATCTCAACAACTGCCGCGAGATCGAGATCAAGGTCGCGCAGGGCGCCAAGCCCGGCGAAGGCGGCCAGCTGCCGGGCCTCAAGGTCAGCGAGATGATCGCGCGGCTGCGTCACTCGACTCCGGGCGTCACGCTGATCAGCCCGCCGCCGCACCATGACATCTACTCGATCGAGGATCTGGCCCAGCTGATCTACGACCTCAAGCAGATCAACCCCGAGGCCCGGGTCACGGTGAAGCTGGTGGCGCGCTCGGGCATCGGCACGATCGCGGCCGGCGTCGCCAAGGCGAAGGCCGACGTGATCCTGGTGTCGGGCCATTCCGGCGGGACCGGCGCCTCGCCCCAGACCTCGATCAAGTACGCTGGAATCCCGTGGGAGATGGGCATTTCGGAGACCCATCAGGTGCTGACACTCAATCGGCTGCGCGAGAAGGTGCTGCTGCGCACCGACGGCGGCATCAAGACCGGCCGCGACGTGGTGATCGCCGCCATGCTGGGCGCCGAGGAATACGGCATCGGCACGGCGTCGCTGATCGCCATGGGCTGCATCATGGTGCGGCAGTGCCACTCCAACACCTGCCCGGTCGGCGTCTGCACCCAGGACCCCAAGCTTCGGGCCAAATTCACCGGCTCGCCGGAAAAAGTCGTCAACCTGTTCAGCTTCGTCGCCGAAGAGGTGCGCGAGATCCTGGCCCAGCTGGGCTACCGCTCGCTGAACGAGATCGTCGGCCGCTCGGACCTGCTGAAGCAGGTCAATCGCGGTTCGCGCTTCCTCGACGACCTCGATCTCAGCCCGCTGCTGGTCCGTGCCGACGGCGGCTCGGGCGCCGTGCATTGCACGCTGGAAGGCCGCAACGAGGTGCCCGACACGCTCGACGCGCAGATGATCCGCGATGCCCGACCGCTGTTCACGCACCGCGAGAAGATGCAGCTGCAGTACAGCGTCAGGAACACCCATCGCGCGGTCGGCACCCGGCTCGCCGCCATGATCACCCGCAAGTACGGCATGACAGGCCTGCAGCCCGACACCGTGACGGTGCGCCTGCGCGGCACCGCCGGCCAGTCGCTCGGCGCCTTCGCCGTGCGCGGCATGAAGCTCGAAGTATTCGGCGACGCCAACGACTATGTCGGCAAGGGCCTTTCGGGCGGCACCATCGTCGTCCGGCCGACCGTGTCGAGCCGGCTGGTACCCGAGCACAACGCCATCATCGGCAACACCGTCCTGTATGGCGCCACGGCCGGCAAGCTGTTCGCCTCGGGCAAGGCCGGCGAGCGCTTCGCCGTGCGCAATTCCGGCGCCGACACGGTGGTCGAGGGCGTGGGCTCCAACGGCTGCGAATACATGACCGGCGGCACCGCCGTCGTGCTGGGCGACGTCGGCGTGAATTTCGGCGCCGGCATGACCGGCGGCATGGCGTTCGTCTACGACCCGACCGACATCTTCAGACTCAAGGTCAATCCGGAGACGGTGGCGTGGCAGCGCATCGACCATCCGCACTGGGAGAACGTGATGAAGGAGCTGGTCGAGGAGCACGTCGCCGAGACCAAATCGCCGCTCGGCGCGCGCCTGCTCAACGACTGGGATCGCGAGATCGAGAAGGTCTGGCAGGTGGTACCGAAGGAGATGCTGTCGCGCCTGCCGGTGCCGCTATCGACCGCCAAGGCGAAGACGGCGTGAGGCTCTTGCCGGGGGCGCGCCACTCCAGCGACGCGTCATGATCGCGCTGCTGAAACGGTGTGCGCCCGGCACAAGACCATGACCGATCGCCTCAATCCGCGGATCGCCTATTTTCAGCTCGCCCTGAACGTCGTCCTGTTCGGGCTGAGCTGGCCACTGATCAAGATCGGCCTGCAGGCGGCGTCGCCGCTCTGGTTCGCCGCTGCGCGCGCGACGCTCTCGGCGTCGGTGGCGTTCGTCCTGCTCGCCTTCCTCGGCCGGCTGCGATGGCCCGCTCGCAGCGACTGGCCGATCGTGCTGTCGGTCGGCGCGCTGCAGCTTGCGAGCTTCTTCGCCCTCACCAACCTCGGCATGCAGAGCCTGCCGGCGGGCCGCTCGAGCGTGCTTGCCTACACCGCCTCGCTCTGGGTCGTGCCGCTCTCGCTGCTGGCCGGCGAGAAGGTCGGCTGGCGTTCCTTCCTGGGTGTCATCATCGGCATGGCCGGTATCGTCGTGCTGTCGGATCCGCCGCGGTTCGACTGGAACGACAAGGCGGTCTTGTGGGGCCATGTCTGGCTGGTGCTGTCGGGCTTCACCTGGGCAATCGCCATCGTCCACATCCGCCGGCACAAGTGGCAACGCGAACCGCTGGATGCCCTGCCCTGGCAGATGTGCGTGGCGGCCCTGCTGCTCTGGGCCGTCTCGGGCTTCATCGAGCCGGCTGGCCATCTCGATGTCGGCCGCCGCGAACTCTGGATCGGCCTGATCTATATCGGCGCCTTCGCCGGACCGATCGCAACCTGGGCCGCCGTATCGGTCGGCCGCGCCCTGCCGCCGGTCACCGGCGCGATGGGCATGCTTGGCGTGCCGCTGCTCAGCATCGCCTCATCCGTCCTGCTCCTGAACGAGGCCATCACCTGGCCGCTTGCCATCGGCACGGCGCTCGTGCTGGGTGGCATGGCGATCGTCATTCTGGAGGGGCGCAGCAAGTGAACTGGGGCATGATGAGCAAGGCCGAACGCGACGCGGCCTACAACAACAGCGACGCCGTCAAGAACAGCGCCCAACTGAACGAAGCGCGCATTGCCCTGTCGGCCGAGTTCCGCCGGAAGCATCCGGAGCATCTCGACCTGAAGTACGGCCCACGCGAACGCAACACCTGGGATCTCTTTCCGGCCAAGGATCCCAACGCACCCTGCTTCGTGTTCATTCATGGCGGCTACTGGCAGCGCAACCGCGCCGCCGAGTTCGCCAGCCTGATCGGCGGCATCTACGCACATGGCTGGTCGGCGGCCCTGCCCGGCTACACACTGGCGCCCGACGCCTCGCTCACCGAGATCGTGGCCGAGATCCATGCGGCGCTGGACTGGCTGGCGGCCAACGGCGCCAAGCACGGCATCGCCGGCAAGGTGATCCTGTCGGGCTGGTCAGCGGGTGGCCATCTCACGGCGCAGTGCCTCGGCCATTCCCGCGTCTCTGCCGGCCTCGCCGTGTCGGGCGTGTTCGAGCTGGGGCCGATCCGCGACACCTACCTCAACGACAAGCTGCGGCTCACCGAGGACGAGCTGGTGAAGCTCTCGCCGCTGCGCCTGCCGATGGTGAACAAGCCGCTCGCCATCACTTACGGCACCGCCGAGCTGCCGCCCCTGGTCGGCGACAGCCGCCGTCTGCACGAAGCGCGTTCCGCCCAGCACCTGCCGGGGCCGCTGATCCCGGTCGCCGGCGCCGACCACTTCACCATCACACACGAGCTACGGGACGCCGACGGGATCCTCACGCGGCAGCTGATGCTGCTGGCATAGGAAGCCGTTGGCACGGAGGTTGCTTCGCCCCTTCCGGAACAGGGAGGGTGAAATGATTCAACGTCGTCGACTTCTGATCGGAGCGGGTCTGGTTGCGGCCGGCGCCATGGCCGCACCGGCCGTGCTGCGAGCGCAGCCCAAGACCATCAAGATGGGCGCGCTGCGGCTGGTCCATTCGATGCCGCCCTTCTTCTATGAGAAGTACGCGCCCGAGGGCGTCAAGATCGAGATCGTGATGTTCGACAGCCCGACCGACGGCAAGAACGCCGTGGTCACCAAGTCGGTCGATTTCGGCACTTTCGGCATCGCCGCCGCCATCCTGGGCGGCGCGGCGGGCGAGCCGGTGGTGGTGGTCGGCGCGATGTCCAACAAGGGCATGGGCGTGATCTCCAAGGCCGGCTCGGACATGAAGACCGTCAAGGATCTCAAGGGCCACAAGGTCGGCATCTGGCCAGGCTCGACGCAGGAGGTCTTCATCTTCGAGCGGCTGAAGATGGAAGGCATGACGGTCAAGGACATCACGCCGGTGCGCGTGCCGTTCGGCGAGATGCCGGCGATGCTGGCGCGCGGCGACATCGACGCCTATGTCGGCGCCGAGCCGGGACCGGCGCTGTCGATCACCTCGGGTGCGGGCCAGCTGGTCGAGTATCCCTATTCGACGCCGATGGGCGGCCTCAACATGATCTTAGGCACGCACGAGGAAACCGTGGCCAAGAGCCCGGACCTGGTGAAGACCATGCTGAAGATCCAGCGCCAGGCGGCCGAGTTCATGTCAGCCAACACCCAGACGGTCGTCGACGCGACGGTGCAGAAGCTCGGTGCCAACCGCGCCGCCGTCGAGCAGGCACTGGGCGCCAAGAACGTCGAGTATGTCTGGAAGCTCGACGACAAGGTGCAGGCGCAGGCCAAGACTTACGCGCAGCACATGCTGGACCTCAAGCAGATCCGCGCCCTGCCGAAGTTCGATACGTTCCTGAATCCGAAATTCTCGAACGAGATCGCCAACAGCTGATCGCCATCGCGACACCGGCGACGAGCCGAATCATGACGGTGCAACCGCACGCCGGGGAGTTGGCGCAGCCCGCCTCTCCCGCGACAGCCTCGGGCCTGCCGGCACCTGGCATGGCGAAGACAAGCGTGCTGTGGCGGCGCCTGAAACCGATCGTGCTGGCGCTGATCGTACCGATGCTGCTGCTCGTCTTCTGGCAGGTGGCGACGACCCAGCAATGGACGCGCCTGATCCCGACGCCGTACCAGGTCGCCGAGTACATGGTCGACTTCGCACACGGCGGCATCTACGACGACGCCTATTCGGCGACGCTGGTCACCCACTTGCTGGCCTCGATGGGCCGGGTCTATGGCGGCTTCGCCCTCGCGGCGGCGTTCGCGCTGCCGATCGGATTGCTGATCGGCCGGCTGGAACCGGCCCGCATGCTGCTCGACCCGTTCCTGCAGCTGATGCGGCCGATCCCGGTCACGGCCTGGCTGCCGCTGTCGATGATCCTGTTCGGGCTGGGCGCCAAGTCGGCCTTCGCCCTGGTCTGCCTCGGCGCTTTCTATCCGATCCTGCTCAACACCATCTTCGGCGTTCGCTCGGTCGACCCGAAGCTGTTCGAGGCGGCCTCGATGCTGGGCTGCAAGGGCAACGCGCAGTTCTTCAAGGTGGTGCTGCCGGCGGCGACACCGTCGATCTTCACCGGCCTGCGGCTCGGATTGGGGCTCGCCTGGTTCGTGATCGTGGTCGGCGAGATGACCGGTGTGCCCCAGGGACTGGGGGCGGTGATCATGGACGGCCGTACACTGTCGCGCACCGAGCTGGTGATCTGCGGCATGATCGTGATCGGCGTGGCGGGCTATCTCTCGGATCGCATCGTCGTGGCGGTCGGCAATCGCCTGCTGCGCTGGAGCCCAACTCATGTCGGGTGAGCCACATGTCGGCTGATACCGCCTTCCCGATCGTCGACATCAGAGGCGTGTCTAAGGTCTACAGGCTGCAGGACCAGACGATCCACGCGCTGTCCGGGGCCAACCTATCGATCCGCAAGGGCGAGTTCGTCTGCCTGATCGGCGCCTCGGGCTGCGGCAAGTCCACCCTGCTGCGGATCATGGCCGGCTTCGAGCCGCCCAGCAGCGGCGAGGCGCTGATGTGGGGCAAGCCGATCTCCGGGCCCGATCCCAGCCGCGGCATGGTTTTCCAGGACTACGCGCTGTTTCCCTGGCTGAGTGTGCGCGACAATATCGGCTTCGGCCCGGTGGCGCGCGGCCTCTCGAGTGGCGAGGTCAAGGCGACGGTCGACAAGTTCGTCGAGCTGGTCGGCCTGCAGAAATTCGCCAACGCCTACCCGCACCAGCTTTCCGGCGGCATGAAGCAACGTGTGGCGATCGCGCGCGTGCTGGCCAACGACGCCGAGCTGGTGCTGATGGACGAGCCGTTCGGCGCGCTCGACGCCATGACGCGCGAGCGCCTGCAGGACGAGCTGCTGGAGATCTGGCAGCGTACCAGGCTGACGGTGGTGTTCGTCACCCATTCGATCGAGGAGGCGATCTTCCTCGCCGGCCGGGTGGTGGTGATGACACCGGGCCCGGGCCGGATCGAGAGCGACAACGGGCTGGATCTGCCCCGGCCGCGCGATGTGGCGAGCCCGGAATTCAATGACATCCGCCGCGTGCTGGGCGCGAAGTTGCACAGCCACCACGGTAAGAAGGCGGCGGCATAGCGGCCGCATTGACAGCCTCGAAGCCCTTCCCGCATATGCGAACAGAACGAGGGGAAAGATGGCGAACAAGGTCTACAAGGATGCCAAGTCGGCGCTGGCCGGCGTGCTGGCCGACGGCCAGATGCTGATGTGCGGCGGCTTCGGCCTGGTCGGCATTCCCGAGAAGCTGATCCGCGCGGTGCGCGATGCCGGCGTGAAGAACCTGACCTGCGTCAGCAACAATGCCGGCATCGACGGCGCAGGCCTCGGCCTGCTGCTCGAGAATGGCCAAGTGAAGAAGATGATCTCGTCCTATGTCGGCGAGAACAAGACCTTCGCCAAGCTCTACCTCGAAGGAAAGCTCGAGATCGAGTTCAACCCGCAGGGCACGCTCGCCGAGCGCTGCCGCGCCGGCGGCGCGGGCATTCCCGCCTTCTACACCAAGACCGGCGTCGGCACGCAGGTCGCCGAGGGCAAGGAAACCAAGGTGTTCGACGGCCATGAGTACGTGATGGAGCGCGGCCTGTTCGGCGACGTCGCGTTGATCAAGGCGTGGAAGGGCGACAAGTCGGGCAACCTCGTCTATCGCAAGGCCGCGCGTAACTTCAATCCGATGATGGCGACGGCGGCGAAGATCTGTATCGTCGAGGTCGAGGAACTGGTCGAGGTCGGACAGCTCGACCCCGACCACATTCACACGCCGGCAGTCTACGTGCAGCGCATCTTCTGCGGCGCGCCGTACGACAAGCAGATCGAGCAGCGCACTGTAAGAAGGGCTTGAGGAGAAACACCATGGCCTGGACCCGCGATCAGATGGCGGCGCGCGCCGCCAAGGAACTGAAGGACGGCTACTACGTGAATCTCGGCATCGGCATCCCGACGCTGGTTTCCAACTACGTGCCGGAGAACGTCGACATCACGCTGCAGAGCGAGAACGGCATGCTCGGCGTCGGCCCCTTCCCGTACGACAACGAGGTCGATGCCGACATCATCAATGCCGGCAAGCAGACCGTGACCGAGGTGAAGGGCACCTCCTATTTCAGTTCGGCCGACTCCTTCGCCATGATCCGCGGCGGCCACATCGACCTGTCGATCCTGGGCGCGATGGAAGTGGCCGAGAACGGCGACCTCGCCAACTGGATGATCCCGGGCAAGATGGTGAAGGGCATGGGCGGCGCCATGGACCTGGTCGCCGGCGTGAAGCGCGTGATCGTCACCATGGAGCATGTCTCCAAGGACGGCGCCTCGAAGCTCCTCGACAAGTGCAGCCTGCCGCTGACCGGCCGTCGTGTCGTCGACATGGTGATCTCGGAGCTCGGCGTGTTCGGCGTCGACAAGACCGGCTCGGGCGGCGTGACCCTGCTGGAGCTGGCCGACGGCGTCACGGTCGACGAGGTCAAGGCCAAGACCAAGGCCAAGCTCACGGTCGGCGGCGGCCTGAAGGTCGCCTGAACGCGAAACGCGCCGCAAACGCGGCACGCCTCGATCTTATGATGTTCTCGAACGCGGGCGCCTGACGGCGCCCGTCACCATTTGGCGAGAAACTGCCGCAGCGGTTCGGCGCCCGGATTGGTGAACTTGCGGTCGATGACGATCGCACGCGTGTTGGCACCCGGCCCGTAGTAGAGCGCGTTCCAGTCGTTGTCGGCATCGAGGTACGAGCCCTCGATCGAGGCTCCAGCAAACAGGCCAGCCGAATTCGAGAACGCCACGATGTCGGCGCCGAGCGCTGCCGTGGTCGCACCCTCGAATCCGGCTCCGACTGCGACCATGGTCACGCCGGCTTCGGCGCCGAACTTGAACTTGTGGTTCATGATCGCCTCGAGACCCTTTTCCGTGCGGATGATGAACACGATCTCCGACACCTTGCCGCCGATTTGCAGGCCGAAGCTGCCCGAGCCCATGCCGTAGAAGGACGGATAGCTCCAGTTGTTGGGCGACGTCCGGCCGACCAGCACACCGCGGCCTCCGGCGGCGCCGACGATGAAGCCGCCCTGCACCAGCTCGGGTATGATCAGCACGCCCCGGGCATTACCCATCAGCTTGACCGCATCGGGGTAATCCTTGCCGCTCAGCACCTTGCGGGCGGAGGCGAGGCACTGGTCGACGAGGGATTGCCGCTTGGCGTCGGCCCGTGCGGCCGAGCCTGGCAGAAGGGAAACGGCGAACGCAGCCACTGTCCCCGAAAGGACGGTCCGGCGATCGAGCATGATTGTCTGCTCCTTGTTTGGCGGCCGGCGCGTGGAAGAGGGAATGCGCTTGGTCGGCCGCGTCAGACGATATCATACCATGGTTCGCGGCCGAATTGGGGCCGCCACACGATGGACTCAAGGTGGGGACTCAGGGTGGGGACTCAGAGTCGAGATGCTCCGGTTCAGGCTTTTCGGGGAGCCGGACGATCCTTCAGCAGGAGAGGCAGACCGGCACTCATCAGGATCACCCGGTCGGCGCGATCGGCCATCCGCATGTTCAGCCGGCCCTGGGCGTCGCGGAACGCACGGCCCAGCGGGGTCTCGGGCACGATGCCGAGTCCGACCTCGTTGCTGACCAGGATTGCCGGCGGAACACACTCGTCCAGCGCGCGCACGAGATCGTCGGTTGCCTCGTCGAGATCGGAACCGCGATGCATCAGGTTGGAGAGCCACAGGGTCAGGCAATCGACCAGCACCGGATGGCCATGGCTGGACGCCGTCGCCAGCGCCTCGGCGAGCTTCACCGGCTCCTCGATCGTGGTCCAGTTGGCGCCTCGGCGGTTGCGATGGGCCATGATGCGGGTCGCCATCTCGACGTCGCCTGCCTCGGCTGTGGCGATATAGGTCGCGGGATGAGGAGCGGCACCGTGCAAGCTGCCGGCAGCCAGCCGCTCGGCATGGGTGCTCTTGCCCGACCGTGCGCCGCCCAAAATCAGGGTGACGGGCGGCAACGACTGGGCGGGTACATGTTCCATCGGGGACGTCCCTAGCCGGGCCGGGCGCGAACCAGCCAGCACGCGCCCGCAAGAATGACGCCCTCTGCCGTGGCATGGGGCTTCAGCGCCTCGGCGATGGCGGCCTTCGCCTTGGCGACCTGCCCGGGCGTCGCTTCCTTGAACAGCCGCGCCAGCGGGCCGAATTCACTCACGCGTTCCAGCACCTCGGGAATGTCCTTGCCCTGCGCCAGCATCTGGTCGACCGGCTCGAACGACAGGTCCTTGAAGCCGGCTTGGGTGAGAATGCGCTCCACGCGCGCGCGATCGCCGAAGGAATACTGGCCGGGATCTTCGGGGCCCGGCCGCTCGATCGGCGGCAGGTGAGGCTGGGCCGCGCGCGTCGGTATCGCGGCCCACGGGTTCTCCGAGGGCGTGCGCCAGCAGATGAAGACCAGCCGGCCGCCGGGCTTCAGGGCGCGGCGGATGTTGCCGAATGCCGCGACCGGATCGCCGAAGAACATCACACCGAAACGCGAGAAGACGAGATCGAACGACCCGTCCTCGAACGGCCAGCTCGCGGCATCGCCGATCTCGAACGTCGCATTGGCGAGACCCTGCGCACGCGCCGCACCGATCAGCGGCTCGGAAATGTCGACACCCATCACCCGGCCCGTCGTGCCGACCTCCCTGGCGAGCTCGGCCGTGGTGCCGCCGGTGCCGCAGCCGATGTCGAGCACCCGCTCGCCGGGCCGGACGGCGGCGGCGTCCAGCGCAGCTGCGCCGAAACCCAGGATGCCGCGCTCGATGCGGGCATAGGCCGCCAGCCACATCTTGCCGCCGGGCCCGTTCCAGAACTCGGCCTGCTCGGCCGCAAGCTGTTCCCTGCTCTTCGTCATGCCTTGCTTCCGCCGCCATGGTGGGCGGCGACGATCTCGCGCGGCATGTAGTTGGTGAAAGCGACCTTCCAGGCGTGCTCGGGATCGGCATTCTCGAAATGCTCGATCAGGGTGACCGACACGTTCTCGATCTCGAAGCGCACCGCCGCCTCGGGGTGCATGTTGAAGGCATGCGCCAGCGCGGCGCGAATCGTGCCGCCATGGGCAGTCGCCACGATGTTCTCGCCGCGATGCCTGGCCGTCAGGCGATCGATCGATCGCACGGTGCGTTGGCGCAGGTCGGTGAAGCTCTCGCCGCCG
>CAWUOG010000085.1:0-10307 GCA_963923875.1 uncultured Alphaproteobacteria bacterium | reverse complement strand
TCGCTGGTCATGCTGAGCGGCGCCGACTTCAACATGGTGCGCGCCTGGATCGGCTCGCCGCTGGTCATGGTGCTGCTGATCCTCATCATCGGCGTCGGCCTGCATCACGCCCAGCTCGGCCTGCAGGTCGTGTGGGAGGACTACACGTCGGGCGCCACGCGCGTGGCGATGATCGTGTTGACCAAGTTCATTGCGGTGGCTTTTGGCGTCGGCGCCATCGTTGCCATCCTGCGTATCGGTTTCGGAGGCTGAACATGGCCGAGAGCAACGGCAAGGCGAACGGCGCGGCAGCCGGCACCATCAATATCGGCAACACCGCCTATACCGTGGTCGATCACGAGTACGACGTGGTCGTGGTCGGCGCCGGCGGTTCGGGCCTGCGCGCCACCTTCGGCATGGCCAACAAGGGCTTCAAGACCGCCTGCATCACCAAGGTGTTCCCGACCCGCAGCCACACCGTGGCAGCGCAGGGCGGCATCTCGGCGGCGCTCGGCAACATGGGCCCCGACGACTGGCGCTGGCACATGTACGACACGGTCAAGGGCTCCGACTGGCTCGGCGACCAGGACTCGATCGAATACATGTGCCGTGACGGCATTCCGGCGATCATCGAGCTCGAGCATTTCGGCGTGCCGTTCAGCCGCACGCCCGAAGGCAAGATCTACCAGCGGCCGTTCGGCGGCATGACCACCGAGTTCGGCAAGGGCATCGCACATCGTACCTGTGCCGCGGCCGACCGTACCGGTCATGCCATCCTGCACACGCTCTACCAGCAGTCGCTCCGGAACCACGCCGAGTTCTTCATCGAGTACTTCGCGCTCGACCTGATCATGGACGAGGGCGTCTGCCGCGGCGTCATGGCCTGGAACCTCGATGACGGCACGATCCACCGCTTCCGCGCCCACAAGGTGGTGCTGGCGACCGGCGGATACGGTCGCGTCTATGCGACCGCGACGTCGGCCCACACCTGTACGGGCGACGGCGGCGGCATGGTGCTGCGCGCCGGCCTGCCGCTGCAGGACCTCGAGTTCGTGCAGTTCCATCCGACCGGCATCTACGGTGCGGGCTGCCTGATCACCGAAGGCGTGCGCGGCGAGGGCGGTTACGTCACCAACGGCAACGGCGAGCGCTTCATGGAACGCTACGCTCCGTCGGCCAAGGATCTCGCCTCGCGCGACGTCGTCAGCCGCTCGATGACCATCGAGATCCGCGAAGGCCGCGGCTGCGGCCCGAACAAGGACTACATCGAGCTGCACGTCGAGCATCTCGACCCGAAGGTCATCCACGAGCGTCTGCCTGGCATCGCCGAGACCGCCCGCATCTTCGCCGGCGTCGACGTCACCCGTCAGCCGATTCCGATCCTGCCGACCTGCCACTACAACATGGGCGGCATCCCGGCGAACTATCACTGCGATGCCATGACGGTGAAGAGCGGCGATCCCAACAGCGCCGTGCCCGGCCTGATGGCGCTGGGCGAAGCCGCCTCGATCGGCGTTCACGGCGCCAATCGCCTCGGCTCCAACTCGCTGCTGGAGCTGGTCGTGTTCGGCCGCTCTGCCGCCAACCGCGTTGCCGAGCAGCTGACGCCCGGCCAACCGCACAAGCAGATGAAGAACGCCGGCGAGGACGCGCTGGCCCGCCTCGACAGGGCGCGTCATGCCAACGGCGGCACGCCGACGGCGCAGCTGCGCGCCATGATGCAGAAGACCATGCAGAACGATTGCGCGGTGTTCCGCACCACCAAGAGCCTCGCCGAAGGCTGCGCCAACATGGACAAGGTGTTCTCCGGCAAGGGCGACATCCGGGTCAAGGATCGCTCGATGATCTGGAACTCCGACCTGATGGAGACGCTCGAGTTCGAGAACCTGATCCTTCAGGCGATGGGTACTATCTACTCGGCGGCCAACCGCCAGGAGAGCCGCGGCGCACACGCGCACGAGGATCATCCGGAGCGCGACGACAAGAACTGGCTGAAGCACACCGTCGTGTGGGTCGACGAGCATACCGGCAAGACCCGGATCGACTACCGCCCGGTCAACCTGCAGCCGATGAGCAACGACGTGCAGTCGTTCCCGCCCAAGGCCCGCGTGTACTGAGGAATTTCCGATGGCTGAGTTTGCACTTCCCGCCAATTCCAAGATCGGCGTCGGCGAGACCTACAAGGCGGCGGGCGCCAAGAACATCCGGACGTTCAAGATCTACCGCTGGACGCCCGACGACGGGCAGAAGCCTCGGGTCGACACCTACGAAGTCGACATGGACGCCTGCGGCCCGATGGTTCTCGACGCGCTGATCAAGATCAAGAACGAGACCGATTCGTCGCTGACCTTCCGCCGGTCTTGCCGGGAAGGCGTGTGCGGCTCGTGCGCGATGAACATCGACGGCACCAACACGCTCGCCTGCACCAAGTACATCTCGGACGTGAAGGGCGACATCAAGATCTACCCGCTGCCGCACATGCCGGTGGTCAAGGACCTGGTGCCCGACCTGAACGTGCCCTATGCCCAGCTCGCCTCGATCGAACCGTGGCTGAAGTCGACCACCCAGCCGCCGACGCGCGAGCGCATCCAGTCGCCCGAGGAGCGCGCCAAGCTCGACGGCCTGTGGGAATGCATCCTGTGCTTCTGCTGCTCGACCTCGTGCCCGAGCTACTGGTGGAGCGGCGAACGGTACCTTGGCCCGGCGATCCTGCTGCAGGCCTATCGCTGGCTGGCCGACAGCCGCGACGAAGCCAAGGGCGAGCGGCTCGACAATCTGGAAGACCCGTTCCGGCTCTATCGCTGCCACACGATCATGAACTGCACCAAGACCTGCCCGAAGAGCCTGAACCCGGCGAAGGCGATCGCCGAGATCAAGAAGATGATGGTCGAGAGGACCATCTAACCCGGCGCATCTTTTGCTACAGTGCCCCTGTCACAAGACAGGGGCTTCAGATGAATCCAAGACAGTTGGCCGCTTTGGCGGCATTTGCCTGCGTCGCTGCGTTGCCGGCCCATGCCGGCCAGAGTTTCGATGCGATCAAGGCCAAGGGCTTCGTGCAGTGCGCCGTCAATACGGGGCTCGCGGGCTTTTCCTTCGCCGACAGCTCCGGCAAGTGGACCGGACTCGACGTCGATCTCTGCAAGGCGATCGCGGCGGCCATGTTCGGCGACGCCGAAAAAGTGAAGTTCACGCCGACCACCGCCCAGCAGCGCTTCGTGGCGCTGCAGTCGGGCGAGGTCGACGTCATCACCCGTAACGCGACCCAGACCCTGCTGCGCGACACGTCGCTTGGCTTCAACTTTGCCGGCATCAATTTCTACGACGGCCAGGGTTTCATGGTGCCGACCAAGTCGGGCATCAAGAGCGCCAAGGAACTGGGCGGCGCCACGATCTGCGTGCAGCCCGGCACTACCACCGAACTGAACCTTGCCGACTATTTCCGGCGCAACAAGATGACGTTCAAGCCGGTGTTGATCGAGAAGCTCGACGAGCTGCTGCAGGCCTTCGCAGCCGGCCGCTGCGACTCCTACACGACCGACGCCTCGGGTCTCGCTGCCGCGCGCGCCGGCCAGCTCTCGGGCAAGGGCGACTACACCATCCTGCCCGAGCGCATCTCCAAGGAGCCGCTCGGACCGATGGTGCGTCATGGCGACGACCAGTGGCTGGACCTGGTGAAGTACGTGCTTGACGGCATGATCGAGGCCGAGGAGCTCGGCATCACCCAGGCCAATATCGACGAGATGGCCAAGAGCGACGATCCGGCGATCAAGCGCTTCCTCGGCGTCACGCCCGGCTACGGCAAGGCGGTCGGCGTCGACGAGAAGTGGATGTACAACGTCATCAAGCAGGTCGGGAATTACGGCGACAGCTTCGAGCGCAATGTCGGCACCAAGACGCCGCTCAAGCTCGAGCGCGGCCAGAACGCGCTGTGGACCAACGGCGGCCTGATGTACGCGATTCCGTTCCGGTAAGGCGCTAGCCCGTTCGTTCGAACCGCATCTTCTTGATGCGGCCAGTCGAGACGACCAGCGCCGTCACCTTGCCGGCGCGGTCGCGCACGAGGTGGGCGAGCTGCGTTGCCTGGATCCAGCCGGGAGGCGACACGATCTCGACCGTGTCGCCGTCGAGGCCGTTGATCGTCCACGGTGCACCGCCACCGACCAGCGGACCGCTGACGGCGATGGTGAAGTCTCTGCCCCCGCGCCGCACATGCCAGACCGCGCCGCTGTCGGACGAGGCATAGACGCCCTCGATCGCGGCCGGTACGGTCTTGCGCTTGCCGAGCTTTTTGTAGGTGACGATGCGGCCCGCTCCATGGTCGACGCGTACGGCACCGGCACGCAGCGGCTTGAGGGCGAATTCCAGCGCGCCCGCTTCGGCCGCCAGCCAGCCGTCGGAACGCCTGGCCAGGGCGAAGGGCATGCCGTTCATGGTCACGGTCGGCTCGTCGTTCTTCCACGCCAGCTCGAACAGGCCCGGCTCCTCGGGATTGAACCACAGGCCGGACATCGCCTTGACCTCCGCCGCCGTCGCATTGGGCACCGCCTGGGCCATCGCGGACGTTCCGGCCAGCGCCTCGACCGCGACCGCACGCGCCAGGCGCCACGGATTGATCGTCGCGAGGTTGGCAATCACCACGACCGTGAGATCGACGCCAGGAATGCGCAGGAATTCGGTGCGATAGCCCGGCCACAGGCCGCCATGGCCGACGGTCTGCAGGCCGCGCAGGGGGCCGACCGCCACGCCGCGGCGATAGTGGTTGGCATGGCCGTCGGCCAGCGGATGGGGGGCGACGAGCTGCGCCGGCAGGTCGTTGGGCTCGAGGCTCGGCCTGTCGAAGTGCCGGCTCCAGATCAGCAGGTCCTCGACCGACGAGGTGAGACCGCCTTCGCCACCCTGCGGATAGGCATGGCTGGCACGACGGAAGCCGGTCTCGGCGTCGCCGAGATAGCCGGTCGCGAGATCGGGAATGATGGTGGCGATCTCGGGCTCCAGTGCCGTGTGACTCATGCCCAGCGGCTTGAAGATGCGTTCGGCGAGGAAGTCGCCGAGCTTCATCCTGCTCACGCGTTCGACGATCGCGCCCAGCAGCAGGAAGTTGGTGTTGCTGTAGAGGAAGCGGCTTCCCGGCTCGAAATTGAGATGGCGGTTGCGCACGCAGGCCGCCATCAGATCGGATGGCCGCGCCGGCCTGTCGAGCCCGTGACCGCCCAGCCGCAGCAGCTCGAGGAAATCCGGCAGGCCCGAACTGTTGCGCATCATCTGGTCGAGAGAGACCGGCAGCGGCGCGAGCTCCTTGATGTATTTGTGCGGTGGGTCCAGCAGCCTGAGCTTGCCCTCGTGCGCCAGCATCAGCGCCGCCGTCACGGTGAACTGCTTGCTCACCGAGGCGATGCGAAAGCGCGTCCTGGGCGTGATCGGCACGCCGTGTTCGATGCTCGCCAGCCCATAGCCCTTGCACAGCTCGAGGTGGCCCGCACGCGTCACCGCCACGACGGCGCCCGGGGAACCGGGCAGCGTGTATTTCGCAAACAGCGCATCGACACGGCGTTCGAGCGAGAGGGAGTCGACAGGCTTGGCCATTGTCTGCACCTTGGAGCGGGAAAGGGAGGAACCGACCGATGGATCGGCGCTTCGTGAAAGTGGAGAAGGGGCTCGGCCCGCAGGGTCGGGTTGCCGTCGTGCGTTTCGATCGAGGCGACAATATCAACGCGCTGAGCCAGCAGGCAATGCGCGAGCTGCGCGACGTGCCGCGCGACTTCGAGGACGATCTCGAGACGTCGGTCGTGATTCTGACCGGCTCGGCCAAGGCCTTCTGCGCGGGTTTCGATCTCAAGGATCCGGAGGGCCGCCAGCGCGACGGGCTGTCCGTCGGCGAGCGCATCCATCGCCAGCGCCTCGGCCCGAAGATGTGCAAGGCCTGGCAGGACATGGACCAGGTGACGATCGCGGCGATCGAGGGCCATTGCATCGGTGGCGGCGCCGCGCTGGTCGTCTCGCTCGATTTCCGCACCTGCGGGAAGAGCGCGCATTTTCGCATCCCCGAGGTCGAGCTCGGCATGAACATGAGTTGGGGTTCGATCCCGCGCATGCTGGCGCTGATGGGCCCGGCCCGCACCAAGCAGGCGGTGATCCTGGCTTCCGACCGCGTCTCGTCGGCTGAGGCGCTCGACTGGGGCCTGGTCGAGAACGTTGTCGCGGATGGCCAGGCGCTCGTGGAGGCCATGGACTTCGCCGAACGCATCGCTCGCCAGCCGCCGATCCCGGTGCGCATGAGCAAGGCCTCGGTCAATCGCCTGGCGCACGCGCTCGACGATCTCGCCGCACACATGGATGCCGACCAGAACGTGCTGACCGGCCTCACCGAGGACTACAAGGAGGGAACGTCCGCGTTCCGCGAGAAGCGCAAGCCCGTCTTCAAGGGGCGCTAGCTAGAATTTCCGATTCGGCAGGTCGTCGATGACCTTCTGCCGCTCGCGATCATCCATCATCTGCCAGCGGCCGATCTCGGGAATGGTGCGCTTGCAGCCGAGGCAGAGATTGCTGATGCGATCGATCGTGCAGATGCCGATGCAGGGCGACATCACCCGGCGGATCGGCTGCGGCGGCGGCGCGGAGGCAGGCTCGCTCACGCCGTTCAGGGCTTCTTGCTCAGCATCGAGAGCTGGCTCTGCAACTCGTCGAGCTTGCGCTTGAGATCGTCGATCGCCTGGTCGCCGACCGGGCCTGACGACGCGGGAGCAGTCCGGGGCGGTTCCGTGCCGTTGGCAGGCGTCGCCGTGGTCGATCCGGGGCCGGCCGGGCCTCCCGATCCTTGGCCTCCCGAACCGGGACCCGAGCCGAACGGATTGAACATCCGCATGGCCTGCTCGAACATCGCCATGTTCTGCTTGCCCATCGCCTCGAACTGCTGGAACGGGTTGAAGCCGAACGCGTTCTGCATATATCGCCGCATCTGCTCCTGGTTGCGCGAAAACTGCGCCATCGACATCTCGAGATACTGCGGCACCACGCCCTGCAGGCTGTCGCCGTAGAACGAGATCAGCTGGCGCAGGAACGGGATCGGCAGCAGGTTCTGGCCGCTCTTGCTCTCTTCCTCGAAGATGATCTGGGTCAGCACCGAGCGCGTGATGTCCTCGCCGGTCTTGGCGTCGTAGACCACGAAGTCGGTCTTGTCCTTGACCATCTGCGAGAGGTGATCGAGCGTGACGTAGGCCGACGTGGCGGTGTTGTAGAGACGCCGGTTCGCGTACTTCTTGATGACCACCGGAGCCGGCTTGGGACCGCTGTCGGGTGCTGCCTGATCGGCCATTACGCTCGCGCTCCTCCGGCGCCCCGGACCACTCGTGAACGCCCGTTTATATTGAGTTGAAAACCTTAGCGCCGATACCGCAGTGCGACAAGGAGCGCTTTGCGCCTGCGAACGGGTGTTTCGGCAGGCCTGCGCTATAGTGCGACGATGACGCCCGAAAGCGACCAGCCCCGTAGCGGCGATTCGGCCGATTTCGACCGGCTGGCCCGGCGTTACCTCGATCTCTGGCAGACCCAGCTCTCGGGCCTTGCCTCCGACCAGGCCCTGACCGAGCAGGTTGCGCGGCTGTTCGCGGTCGCGAATGCGCAGGTTGCGTCTGCAATACAAGCTGCCCAAGCTGCCGCGAATGGCGACACCAAGACTGGGACCGCGTCCGCTGCCGCTGCATCTGGGAACGGCCCTGATGACGTGGGCGAGCTCCGACGCCGCGTGGCGGCTCTCGAAGCCCGGATCGCCGAGCTCGAAGCAAGACTCGCCGGTAAATGATCTCCTGAGGGAGATCGCCGCGCTCGATCCGCAGCGCTTCGGTGCGGCGCTCCAGCGCGAGATCGGCCGGCGCATGGAGCGCATGGCCGAGGGCGTGCTGGCCTATCGCCGGAATCCCGTGCAGCGCGATCTCGAAAATCCGCCGTCGGTCTGGAGCGAAGGCAATACGCGTCTGCTCGACTACGGCACCACACACAAGGCCGCCCGCGCGCGGACCGCGCGCGCCGTCCTTGTCGTGCCGTCGCTGATCAACCGTTGGGAAGTGCTCGATCTCACGGCCGAAAAGAGCCTATTGCGCGGGATGGCGGCGCAGGGGGTGCGGCCCTACCTCGTCGATTGGGGTACGCCCGATGCCAACGAACGCACTTTCGATCTTGCGGCCTATATCGGGCGGCTGGAACGGGCATTGGCCTTTGTCGCCAGGCGCGCGCGACGAGCGCCGGCAGTGATGGGCTATTGCATGGGCGGCACCATGACCGTGGCGCTGACCGCGCGTCAGCCGCGCAAGGTCGCGAAGCTTGCTCTGCTGGCCGCCCCGTGGGACTTCCATGCCGACAAGGCGGGGCATGCGTTCCTGCTATCCATGGGACCGATGCTGGCCGACGCCGCCGACAGGATCGGCGAGCTGCCGGTCGACATCCTGCAAACGCTGTTCTGGTCGCTCGATCCCTGGCTGGCGGTGAAGAAGTTCGAGCGGTTCCTGCGGCTCGAGCCGGCCAGCGAAGGTGCGCGCGAGTTCGTGCTGCTGGAAGACTGGATCAACAGCGGCGCGCCGCTCGCCGGACCGGTCGCGCGCGAGTGCCTGATCGGCTGGTACGGCGACAACCTGCCCGGCACCGGTCGGTGGGTCGTCGAGGGCAAGCGTATCCTGCCGTCGAGGATCGCGCGGCCGTCCCTGGTCATGATTCCTTCCGGCGACCGCATCGTGCCGCCGTTGTCGGCCGCGGCGCTGGCCGATCCGAAGCGTGGCTTGAAGAACGCGACCCGCATCGACCTGCCGCTCGGCCATATCGGCATGGTGGTGAGCGGCCGCGCGCGCGACCTCTGCTGGACGCCGCTGATCGACTGGTTGAAAGCCAAGTGATGCAGCCGTCTCGGCCGGCCGCCGATCGCTGGGTCGTCGCCGTGTGGGCGTCGATCCTCATCGTCTCCTGCCTTGTGTCTTCCTATATCGGCCTGGCCGACGAAGCGCGGCGCGGCCGGACGATTCCGTTCGCGGTGATCTTCGCGACGGAGGCGACGAGCTACATCGTGATCGCCGCGCTGATCCCGGCGGTCTACCGAATGCAGCGGCGCTTCCCGCTGACCGAGCTGCGCAATCTTCCGGCACACGCCGCCGCATTGGTGCCGTTCAGCCTCGCGCATACGGTCGGCCTGGCGGCGCTGCGCTATCTGTGGTTCGCCGCAATCCTCGGCGAGCCGTTCAGCTTTCCGCTCACTCTCGACCGCCTGGTCTACGAATTCTCCAAGGACATCATCGCCTACGCGACGATGAATATCGGCGTCATGGCGCTCGACCATGTGCGCCAGCGGCTCGAAAAGCGGACCCACGCTGCGTCGCCGTCCGGCGCCCGGCCCGAGCGCTTCGCCGTCCGCAAGCGCGGCGGCAGCGAGGTCGTGGTCGGGGTCGCCGACATCGACTGGATAGAAGCGTCGGGCAACTACGCCATCCTGCATGTCGGCGGCGAGACCTTCGAGATCCGCTCCTCGCTGGCGAAGCTGGAAGGCGAACTCGACCCCGGCCGGTTCGTGCGGGTTCACAAATCCCACATCGTGAACATCGCCCGCGTGGCCGAAGTCACGCCCTGGGTGAGCGGCGACTGGCGCATCCGCCTGCAGGATGGCGCCGAGCTGAACCTCAGCCGCCGCTACCGGCAGCGCTTCGAGGCCCTGGCGCCCGTTCGAAGCTGAAGCCGGGAGCCGGCCGGACGTCCTCGGGCGTTCGCCGGTCATCCCATCCTGATCGCCGGTCGTCACAAAACGCCCTACGATCAAGGAGTTGGGAGGTAGGGCTCGCCCGCGCCCACGAAGGGCGAGTGGAGAACAACATGAAGCGCAGACAGTTGATCAAAGGCGCCGGAGCTGCGTCCCTGGCGGCCGTCGGGGCACCGGTGGGCGCGGGGGCGCAAACGGCGCCAACCCTCTTCAAGCGGGTTCGGCCGGGGGAGGCGGGCTGGCCGAGCGAGGACAGGTGGCGGGAGTTCGGCGCCAGGGTCGGCGGCCAGCTCACCCGCGTGACCTCGCCGCTGGATGCTTGCCGGGGGCTGAATGGGGGCGGCGACAAGGCGGCCTGCGATGCGGCTTTCAAGGGCTTCAAGAATCCGTACTTCATCCGCGACAACGTCGCGCTGACCCAGACGACCGGCTGGGCCGAGGCCTGGACATCGAGCCCCAGCGCCTATGCGGTCGACGCCCGCAATGCCCAGGACGTGGCCGCAGCAGTGGACTTCGCGCGCGCGCACAGGCTGCGGCTGGTCGTGCGGGGCGGCGGCCACAGCTACACCGGCACGTCCAACGCCGCCGATTC
>CAWUOG010000084.1:0-10467 GCA_963923875.1 uncultured Alphaproteobacteria bacterium | reverse complement strand
CCCACCCTCGGAAAGTGCACCGCGACCTCGCCGACCTCCGGGTCGGAGCGCAGCAACGCGATCTCGCCGGCGTCGATGAACAGGACCTCGCCCTCGATCCAGTCGCGGGCATTGTCGGCGGCGCGCACGCGGGCGCGCTGTCCGGGCAGGGGATCGCCTTCCTGCGGATCCGATCTGTGCGGCGCCGCCGGGCGCGCGGCGCGGGCCTCGGCCAGGGCGGTGTCGGGGTCGATGTCGGTGCGCTGGCCATGGCCGATCGCGGCCATGCGGTCGCGCCAGGCGATCAGGTGCGGAAAAGGATCGAATACCGCGCGGCAGTCGATCCTGCGGCCGCGATAGAACCAGACGACATGATAGGCCGCGAAGTCCGCGATGCAGGGCTCGGCGCCCAGCAGGTAGGGCCGGCCGTCGCGCAGCATGTCCGCCAGCCAGGCGATCTGCGGTTTCACCAGCTGGAGATTGCGGACCGCGGCCTTTCGCACCGCCTCGATCGACGGCACCGGCAGGCCATGCAGCCTGGCGCGATCCTCGTGCAGGCCCTGCGGCATGTGGTCGGCATTGATGCCCGAGACGTAGAGCGCGGTCGGACGCATGAATTGATGCTCGGCCCAGCGCACCAGCGCCTCGTCGAACCCGGCCGTCGATTTCGGCCAGAGGCTGGGCGAGGGCGCGCGCCGTTCCAGTTCGCGGGCGATCAGGTTGGTGTCGCACCAGATGTCGGCGCCGTCCTGCAGCACAGGCGTGCGGCGATAGCCGCCGGTCAGCGGCGTCAGCTTGGGCTTGGGTGCGATCGGCGGGATTTCCACGCCGCGCCAGGCCAGGCCCTTGAAGCCCAGCATCAGGCGCGCCTTCTCGGCAAAATTGGAGAAGTCGTAGTGGTGCAGGATGAGCGGGCTCATCCGGATCAGACGTCCATCACGAAATAGACCTTGCCTTCGCGCCGCATGCCGAGCCGGTCGTAGAAGCGCTGGGCGCCGGTATTGCGTTCGCCCGTCGTCCAGATCACGCGGGTGCAGCCGCGCCCCTCGGCTTCCCGGCGGATGGCGTCGATCAGCCGTTCGCCGATTCCATCCGACCGTGCATGGGCCGCGACGTAAAGCTCCTTCAGGAAAAGCCCGTGGGTGAGATTGGGGCCGGGAAAATAGGGATTGAGGATGGCGAAGCCCACCAGCCGGCCGTCATTTTCCGCCACGAGGCAGAACGGGCCGCCATGCGGCGGCGAGACCAGGAACGCCGCGCCCGGACCGCCGGTGCCCCGTTCGACCGGGTTGCCGTAATGGTGCTCGTGCTCCTCCAGGAGGTGTGAAAGGGCCATTTCGTCGCCCTTTTGCGCGTGTCTGATTTGCATGGGCCTCGTCTAACACCGCTGGCAGGTTGCGGCAAAGACCGCCAAAATCGGCCGACCGAAGGGGAGTGGGACGACAATGAAGGGCGTGGTCAACATCGAGGATCTGCGCAAGCTTGCCAAGAAGCGGCTGCCCAAGATCGCGTACGACTTCATCGAAGGCGGTACCGACGACGAGGTCGGCCTCGTCACCAACGAGCAGGCCTTCCGCCAGGCGCGAATCGTACCGCGCTATCTCGTCGACGTGTCGGTGCGCGACCAGTCGACCACCCTGTTCGGACGGACCTATTCCAGCCCGATCGGCATCGCCCCGACGGGCCTCGCGGGCCTCTTCCGTCGCGGCGCCGACCTGATGCTGGCCGAGGCGGCGCGTGACGCCAACGTTCCCTTCATCATGTCGGGTGCGAGCACCGGTTCGATCGAGGATCTGGGCAAGCTCGCGCCCGATCATGGCTGGTATCAGCTCTATTCTTCGAAGGACGAGGCGATTTCCGAGGACCTGATCAAGCGGGTGGGCGACGCTGGCCTGAAGACTCTGGTGTTCACGGTCGACGTGCCCGAGGGATCCAACCGCGAGCGCAACACGCGCAACGGCTGGGGCCGCCCGCTGAAGCTCAACTGGTCGACCAAGCTGGAGGCGCTGGAGCATCCGGCCTGGATGCTGGAGTGGCTGCGTCATGGCACGCCGTATTTCAGCAACTGGGCGAAGTATGCGGGCGCCAATGCCACGGCCGAGCAGGTCGCCGACCTCGTCGCCTACCAGAATCGCGCGCCGATGACCTGGAAGCACGTCGAGCGCTTCCGCTCGATCTTCAAGGGCAACTTCGTGCTCAAGGGCATCATGCATCCCGACGACGCGATCCGCGCCCATTCGCTCGGCGTCGACGGCATCATGGTCAGCAATCACGGCGCACGGCAGCTCGACAACGCACCGTCGCCGCTGCACGTGCTGCCGGCGATCCGCGACGCGGTCGGCGACAAGATGACGGTGATGTTCGACGGCGGTATCCGCCGCGGCCTCGATGCCATCATCGCGCTCTGCATGGGCGCCAAGTTCGTCTTCCAGGGCCGGCCCACGCTCTACGGCGTGACGGCAGGCGGCATCCCGGGCGCCAAGACGGCGCTCGGCATCTTCCGGCGCGAGATCGACATCAGCATGGCCCAGATCGGGGCCACCAGGATCTCCGACCTCGGCCCGCACTATCTGATGTGGAAAGACGAAGAGGACCTGCGCCGCAATCGGCGCTGAGCAGAGTAGAGACGCGTGGCTAAGGCTTCAAAACCGGTCGTCGGGGTCATCGGCAATTCGACGATCATCAACGATCGTCACAACGTGCAGGCCGTCGGCCAGCGCAACATGCGTGCCGTCGCCGACGTGGCCGGCGCCCTGCCGCTGATGTTCGCCGGAACCCCGCAAATCACCGACATCGATGCCCTGCTGGGCGCGGTCGACGGCATCCTGCTGACCGGCGCGCGCGCGAACGTCCATCCGACATGCTTCGGCGTCGAGCCGGACCCGAGGCACGAGCCCTACGACCAGGAGCGCGACGCCATGGCGCTCGGCCTGATCGAGGCCTGCGTCGAGCGAGGCGTGCCGCTGTTCGGCATCTGCCGCGGGTTGCAGGAGATGAACGTGGCCTTCGGAGGGTCGCTTCATCCCGAGATCCGCGACATTCCCGGGCGCATGAACCATCGCATGCCGCGGCTCGCCAACGGCGAGATCCATCCCGACCCGGAAGTCGTGTTCGCCGACCGCCACGAAGTGACGCTGGCGCCCCAGGGCGCCTTCGCGAAGCTGCTCGGCCGGGAGAAGATCAAGGTGAACTCGCTGCACGGCCAGGGAATTCTCGAGCCGGGCAAGCGGGTGGTGATCGAAGGCGTGGCGGAAGACGGCACGATCGAGGCGATCAGCATCGCCGACGCTCCGGGCTTCGCCCTCGGCGTCCAATGGCACGCCGAGTACGACCCGCAAAGCAATCCGATCAACCGCACCCTGTTCGAGGCCTTCGGGGCCGCGTTGCGCGCCGGCCGGCGCTGAGGCCGCCGGGCCGCCGGCTCACGCCGGGTCGTGGCAGCAGACGCAGAGCTTGTTGCCGTCGGGATCGCGGAAATAGGCGCCGTAATAATGGGCGTGATAGTGCGGGCGCAGGCCCGGCGCGCCTTCCGATGCGCCGCCGGCGGCAATCGCCGCTTCGTGGACGCGATCGACCGTCGGACGATCCGGCGCGAGGAACGCCGTCATGTGACCGTTGCCGCTGTCGGCGGGTGCGCCATCGAACGGCCTGCCGATCAGGAACAGCGGACGGGTGCGGTCGGGAGGCTGCCAGCCGCCCCAGCCCCGGACCGGCTCGCTGAACCGCTCCTTCAGGCCGAGGAGCGGCAGGATGGCCTGATAGAAGCGCCAGGCGCGCGGGAAATCCGAGACGCCGACGTGAACGTGGGAGAACAAGGCCGTCCGCTCACGGCTGCAGCAGGATTGGCAGGGCCTGCCGGTAGGCGGCTTCGGCGCGCTTCTTCAGTTCGGGCAGGGTGCAACTCCCGATCGGGTGCTGCACCGTGAGGAACGGATAATCGGGCAGGCCGAGCACGCGCGCGATGTTGCGCGCGGTGACGCGGAAGGGCTCGGTGCACAACACCACTGCCCGCTTGCCCATTTGTTCGAAGGTGATTCCGTCGTGCAGACTGCACGTCGAGCAGGAGCCTCAATCTCCCAGGCCCGTGATCAGGAAGTCGACCTCCTGGGCGACCTTGACCAGCGTGGGATGCGGCGCCGGCGCGCTGGCGTTGTTCTTGGAGGCCAGCGTGCGCACGACGCAGCCGTGACGCTGCACGAAGAGATCGGCGAACTCGTTCAGCATCTCCTCGGCGTTGAGCTTGCCGTTCTCGAGGATGCCGATGCGCATGCCTTCCAGCTTCGCCAGGGGCGGTGCCCGGAAGGCCTGGCGCTTGGCGGTCGTGGAAAGCGGCGAATAGAGCTGCATGGGCAGGGCTCCCTTTCTATTTCTTGTCCGCGCGCGGTCGAATGGCCGCGTGCTGCATGATCGAGCCGCGGCCGCGGCTCCAGGACGGAATGAAGCAGGAATGGCCGCCGGCGTCGCCGCCGCCCATCGTGATCAGGATGTCGTCCGGCGTCAGGCCGCGGTGCATGAACCCCGCCTCCGAGAGCGCATGCGCTCCTGCGCCGTGCTGGCTGTCGTATTCGCGGTCGCGGAACTTGCCGACGCTCTTCATGCCATCGACCGAGCGCTTGGCATGGGTATAGAGGAAGCGTTGTGTCTGCTCGCGCGTCCAGCCGGCGTCGGCCACGATCTGCATGTGTTCGGGCGCCAGGATCACGACGCTCTGGCCCAGGGTGATGCAGCCGTAGTTCGCCATGGCGTCGGCGACCGACCCCAGGATCTGCTCCGGCGTGTTGCCGCCGTGGTTCTCGATGTTGCAGAAGCCCGCGCCGGCGTAGGCCGTGACGCTCGACGTGCCCTCGGGATAGCCCTGTGCCTGGCAGAGCGGCGGCCAGGGATTGCCGCGCATGCGCTCGGCGATGCAGAAGCTGAACTTTCCGGGATGGCCCTGGGTCGACTTGTCGGAGATGCCGGGCAGCATCTGGAATACGTTGCGCAGGATAAGCCGCGTCGCGCGTCCGATCGTGGCATTGGGGCGATTGCCGGGCCCGAACAGATTGACGTCGGAATTCATGCCGATCTCGTCGGCCAGCGGACCGCTGACGATCAGCAGCGGCGCCGATCCCCCGGTACTGGCGGTCGAGCCATGGAAGTTGAAGTCGGGACGGTCCATCGCCTCGAAGGCGGCAACCACGATGGGAAAGTGCTCGGGCAGGCATCCGGCCATCACGGCGTTCACCGCCGCTGCGTGCAGCGACAGGTCGAGGCCGGTCGCAGGATGCCGGGAGATCACGGTCTCCGGCGGCCGGCTGTCCGCGGCCAGCATCGCCTTCACCCGGTCGACCGCCGGCGGCACCACCGGCAAGCCGTCGGTCCAGCCTTGCTCGAAACAGAAATCGATGGCGCCGAGCAGGTCGTCGGGCGCCTCGTGGATGCGGGGAGAGAACGCGGCCATAAAGGAAGGCTAGGGCGCGCCGTGAAATTGCGCAAAAGAAATCCCGCGCCGGATCGCTCCGGTGCGGGATTGTTTTCGGTTCTCGTGAACGGCCCAGGCTTACTGAACGACCTCGAACAGGCCGGCCGCGCCCATGCCGCCGCCGATGCACATCGTGACGACGACGTTCTTGGCCTTGCGGCGACGGCCCTCGATCAGGGCGTGTCCGGTGCAGCGCGCGCCGGTCATGCCGAACGGATGGCCGATCGAGATCGAGCCGCCGTTGACGTTCAGCTTGTCGTTGGGGATGCCGAGCTTGTCGCGGCAGTACAGGACCTGCACCGCGAAGGCCTCGTTCAGCTCCCACAGGTCGATGTCGTCCATCTTCAGGCCGAAACGCTTGAGCAGCTTCGGAATCGCGTAGACGGGGCCGATGCCCATCTCGTCGGGCTCGCAGCCGGCGACCACTAGGCCCTTGTAGATGCCGAGCGGCTTGAGGCCGCGCTTGGCGGCTTCGGCGTCGCTCATGACGACCGCGGCGGAGGCGCCGTCCGAGAGCTGGCTGGCGTTGCCGGCGGTGATCCACTTGTCCGGACCGCGAACCGGCTCGAGCTTGGAGAGGCCCGGCAGATTGGTGTCGGGACGGTTGCCTTCGTCCTTGGTCAGCTTGACCGTCTTCTTCGACACTTCCTTGGTGTTCTTGTCGGTCACCAGCATGGTGGTTTCCATCGGCACGATCTCGTCGTCGAACTTGCCGGCCTGCTGGCCCGCCGCAGTGCGCATCTGGCTCTGCAGGGAATACTCGTCCTGGGCCTGGCGGCTGATCTTGTAGCGCTCGGCCACCGTGTCCGCGGTCTGGATCATCGAGTGATAGATGCCGGGAACGTGCTCCTGCACCCACGGATTGACCAGCCGGTGCTTGTTGCCGCCCGGAGGCGACTGGATCAGCGACACCGATTCGAGGCCGCCGGCCAGCATCACCGGCACCTTGTCGACCAGCACGCGCTGGGCGGCCATGGCGATGGTCTGCAGGCCCGACGAGCAGAAACGGTTGACCGTGACGCCCGACACCGAGACCGGCGCACCCGCGCGCATCGCCGCGACGCGGGCCATGTTGGAGCCCTGCGTGCCTTCCGGCGCGGCGCAACCGAGGATCACGTCCTCGATCTCGCCCAGCTCGACCTTGGCGCGCTCGGCGGCATGCTTGATGACGTGCGCGCCCATGTCGGCGGCGTGCGTGTCGTTGAAGGCGCCGCGGAATGCCTTGCCGATCGGCGTGCGGGCGGTTGAGACGATGACGGCGTCAGCCATGATGTTTCCTCCTCGAAACCTTGATCAAACCGTAGAGAACTTCTTGCCGTCCTGCACCAGCTTCTTGAGCAGGGGCGCCGGCTCCCAGAACGGGTCGCCGGAAGCGTCGCGATACTTCATCAGGGCGTCGTGGATGGTCTTGAGGCCGACCACGTTGTCGGCCCACCACATCGGCCCACCGCGATAGACCGGCCAGCCGTAGCCGTTGACCCAGATCACGTCGATGTCGAGCGAGCGCTGGGCCATCCCTTCTTCCAGGATCTTGGCGCCCTCGTTGATCATCGGGTAGAGACAGCGCTCGAGGATCTCCTGGTCGGAGATCGCGCGGCGCGTGATGCCGAGCTTGGCCGAGGTATCGGCGATGATCTTCTCGACTTCGGAATCGGGGATCGGCGTGCGGTCCGGCAGGTCGTACTTGTAGTAACCGGCGCCGGTCTTCTGGCCGAAGCGGCCGAGTTCGCAGATCGCGTCGGCGATGTAGCCGGTGTAGCGCACGTTGCGCTTTTCCTTCTCCTTCTTGCCCTGGCGGATGCGCCAGCCCACGTCGTTGCCGGCGAGGTCGCTCATCGCGAACGGGCCCATCGGGAAGCCGTAGTCGAAGATCACCTTGTCGATCTGCTGGGGCAGGGCGCCTTCCTCGAGCATGTAGGCCGACTGCACGCCGCGCATGCGCAGCATGCGATTGCCGACGAAGCCCTCGCAGACGCCGACCAGCACCGGAATCTTGCCGATCTTCTTGCTGAGGGTCATGACGGTGGCGATCACGTCCTTGGACGTGGCCTTGCCGCGGACGTTCTCGAGCAGCTTCATGACGTTGGCCGGCGAGAAGAAGTGCATGCCGATCACGTCGCCCGGACGGCTCGTGTAGGTCGCGATCTGGTTGACGTCGAGGCCCGACGTGTTGGTGGCCAGGATCGCGCCCGGCTTGGCGACGGCGTCGAGCTGCTTGAAGACGCCTTCCTTCACTTCCATGGTCTCGAAGACGGCCTCGATGACCACGTCGGCGTCCTTGAGGCCGTCGTAGGAGAGCGTCGGCGTGATCAGCGCCATGCGCTTTTCGACGTCCTCGGCCTTCATGCCGCCGCGCTTGGCAGTGTTCTCGTAGTTGGTGCGGATCGTCTTCAGGCCGCGGTCGAGCGCCTCCTGCTTCACCTCGAGAAGCGTCACGGGAATGCCGGCATTGGCGAAGTTCATGGCGATGCCGCCGCCCATCGTGCCGGCGCCGATGATCCCGGCAGTCTTGATCGGCCGCTGCGGCGTGTCGGCCGGGACGTCGAGCACCTTGGCGGCCTCGCGCTCGGCAAAGAAATAGTAACGTTGGGCCGCCGACTCCGAGGAGACCAGCAGCTCCTGGAAGAGCTCGGCTTCGCGCTTCATGCCTTCGTCGAACGGCAGTTCGACGGCCGCCTGGACGCACTTGATGATGTTCCACGGTGCCTTGAAGCCGCGGGCGCGGCGGGCGATCGCCTTCTCGGTTTCCTTGAACAGGTCGGGCGATTCCAGCGTCGCCTTGAGGTCGCGCACGCGGCGCAGCGGCGCCTTCTGGGCGAGCAGCATCTCGGTATGGGCGATCGCGCCCTTCAGCAGATCGTCGCCTTCGACCAGCGCATCGACGATGCCCTTGCTCTTGGCTTCAGGGGCCGGGATGTGGCGGCCCGAGATGATCGCATCGAGGGCGTACTTGGCGCCGGTGAGACGGGGCAGACGCTGCGTCCCGCCCGCGCCCGGCAGGATGCCGAGATGGACTTCCGGAAGGCCGACGCGGGTGGAGGGGAGCGCCACACGGTAGTGGGCGCCCAGCGCCGTTTCGAGGCCGCCGCCCAGCGGCGTGCCGTGAAGGGCGGCAACGACCAGCTTGGGGCAGTTTTCCATCGAGGCGATGACGTCGTTCAGGTTGGCGCCGGTGCGCGGCTTGCCGAATTCGCGGATGTCGGCGCCGGCGATGAAGGTGCGGCCCGAGCCGATCAGGATGATGGCGTCGACGTTGGCGTCCTTGCCGAATGCCTCGATGCCGTCCTTGATGCCGTCGCGCACGGCGGCGGCCAGCGCATTCACCGGCGGATTGTTGACGGTGAGGATGCCGATCCGCCCCTGGGTGGAGCGAAGCACTGCGTCGGACATGGGCGTTCTTCCCTGAAAGGTGACTGTTCGTGGCTGCCGGTCTTAGCAATCCGCGAGTGCCCCGCCCAGCGGCCGTTGATTTCGCTTTGCGGAGGCGTGTGTATATGCACAGCCTAGCGGCCTCCTGTTTCAGCCGCTATGCATCGGCAAGAAAAAAAGAAACTGGGAGGACATGAGGCCGATGAACAGGATGACGACGACGCGGCGCTCTGTGCTTAAGGCCTCGGGCCTCGCGCTCGCGGCGCCCGCGGTCGTGCAGGCCCAGGGGGCGTGGCCGAACAAGCCGATCACCATCGTTGTGAATTTTCCCGCAGGCGGCCTGACCGACGGCATTGCCCGCGCCTTCGGCCAGCACGTCCAGCAGGTGACGGGCCAGCAGGTCATCATCGACAACAAGCCCGGGGCTTCGGGCAATATAGGCGCGGCCCTGGTCGCGCGTGCGCCGGCCGACGGGTACACCTTTCTGCATTCGGTTTCGAGCACGCTCATCCAGAACCGGGTGATGTTCAAGCAGCTCGGCTTCGACCCGGACAAGGACTATACGATCGTCTCCGGTACCTCGTCGGGCGTTCTGCCCGCCGTCGTGCACAGCAAGACGACGCCGGAAGAGGTCAAGGACCTCAAGTCGTTCATCGATTGGGCCAAGGGCAAGAAGCTCAACTGGGGCTCGTGGGCGCTCGGCTCCTCGTCGCACATCTTCGCGCAGCGCCTGAACGAGAAGTACGGCCTCTCGATCGAGGTCGTGACCTACAAGGGCGAGACGCCGATGTGGCAGGACATGGGCGCCGGCTCGCTGAACGCCGCCATGGGCAGCCCGCAGGCGATGAACTCGCTGCTGGTCAAGCAGGAGGTCCGCGCGATCGTGGCGCCGTCGCGGGTGCGCTACGTCAAGCTGCCGGACGTGAAGACCTCGGTGGAGCAGGGCTTCGACGATCCCGCGCTCACGGTGCGCGGCTGGCTGGCGCTCGGCGCGCCGAAGGCGACACCGCCCGAGATCGTGCAGAAGATGTCCGACCTCTGGGTCGCCGCGGCCGATTCCGAGCCCGGCAAGAGGATGATGGACAGCTTCGGCCTCACCGAGAAGCCGCTGAACCATCAGGAAGTCATGAAGGACTACGAGTATCTGAAGTCCGTCGTGATCCCGCTGATCGTGGCGCTCGGCATCAAGCCGGAGTAGCCACCCGCTTCAGGTTTTCGACGAACCAGCGTGCAAGCCCGGTCATGCGGGCGTCCTCGTGCTGCTGGCCCATGAGCTGAATGCCGACCGGCATGCCGCCGACGCTCATCAGCGGCACCGTGACAACCGGCGCGAACAGCATCGATGACGGCGCATTGAAAACAAAGTCGCCGGTCGGTCGCGCCGCCAGTGGCTGGCCGGGCACGTCGCCCGACCAGATCGGCGCGGGTCCGGGACAGGACAACGTGATCGCCGCATCGGCGAGCTGTGCCACGGCCTGGTGTGCGACCTGTGCCTGCTGACGGGCCAAGAGGTTGACGCGGTACTGGTCCGGCGTCATCGCCTCGGCCTTGAGCAGCGTCGCCTTGGCGCGTTCGCTGAGGCCATTGGGCGATGCATCGAGCATGCCGCGCTGATACCAGCGGTTCTCCCAACTCGTGACTCCGTTGCACACCGCGCG
>CAWUOG010000083.1:0-10511 GCA_963923875.1 uncultured Alphaproteobacteria bacterium | reverse complement strand
GCGTGTCGGCGAGCTGGCGGCCGATCTGCGCGATCTCCGACACCGGCAGGAAGGCTGCCATCGCGAGGATGGTGAGCAGCGGCAGCAGTCCCGGGTCGATCCGGCCCTGCTGTGCGAGAATGGCGCCGCACACGACGACCGCGAGGCCACCGAAACCCGTCAGGACTTCCAGGATCGCGTGCTGCAGGGTGAGTTCGCGGAAGAAGGGCAGCCGCAACTCGATATGGCGCTGCGACAGCTCGTCGAGGCGGTTGCCGCGCCGGGTTTCCTGCTGGAAGGCGACGATCTCGCCCAGCCCCTGTACCGAATCGACGGCGAAGGCGCCGAGCTCGCCTGCCGCCTCGCGGGCCTTTGAACCCAGGCGATCGACGCGCTTGCGCATCAGGAAGGGGCTGAGTCCGACGGCGAGCAGGAACGGCAGCAGCGCGGCCGCGAGCCACGGGCTTTCGGTCGCGAGCACGGCGATCACCACCGACGGCACCAGGAGCGCCACGAAGGCCGGCGCCACGGTATGGGCAAAGAAATATTCGACCAGCTCGATGTCGTGTGTCGCGAGCGCCATCAGGTCACCGGTGCGCCGCCGCGTCAGATAGGCCGGCGCCAGCGCCTCGAGCTTGCGGAAGGCATCGATACGCATCACGGCCAGAAGGCGGAAGGCCATGTCGTGCGCGAGCCATGATTCGAGCCAATGAAGGACACCGGAGAGCGGCGCCACCAGTGCCAGGGCCACGGCGTAGCCGAGCCATGGCGTGCCGTTCTTGAGGCAGAGCACGATCAGCGCCGACAGTACGCCGACGCCGATGAAGGCCAACACCCTCAACACTCCGAAGACGAAGGTCAGACCGAGCCGGCCTTTCCAGGGCAGCGCCACCTTCATCAGCGCGAGCACGACCTGATACCAGGTGAGGCCCTCGGCCTTGATGATGCCTTCGGTCAAGGGCTTGGCAGCGCCACCCGGCGTGCTGGCGATCGTTTCCGTTCGGGTAGTGTCGGCAAGAGCGCCGCCAGCGGTGTCGTCGATGGTGGCGGCGGAATCGTGCACCTGCTCGGCCATCAGGCCGGCATAGAGGCCGCCTTTTGCCATCAGCTCGGCGTGCGTGCCTTCCTCGGCGACATGACCGGCGTCGAGCACCAGGATGCGCTCGCAGCCGATCACGCTCGACAGCCGATGGGCGAAGACCAGGGTCGTGCGGCCCTGCATCAGCCGGTCGAGCGCTTCCTGGATCACCGCCTCGTTCTCGGCGTCGACGGCGCTGAGGGCCTCGTCGAGCACCAGGATCGGCGTGTCGCGCAGCAGCGCCCGGGCGATCGCCAGCCGCTGGCGCTGCCCGCCCGACAGCTTGATGCCCTTTTCGCCGATGACCGTCGCATAACCCTGCGGCAGCGAGACGATGAACTCATGGATGTTGGCGGCACGCGCGGCCGCCTCGAGTTCCGCCGGGCTCGCCTCGGGTCGGCCCAGCCGGATGTTGTCCTCGACCGTGCCGTGGAACAGGAACGTGTCCTGGTTCACCACCGAAACCAGCGAGCGGATCTGCCCGAAGGACAGGTTGCGCAAATCCGTGCCGCCCAGGGTGACCCGGCCCTCGTCGGGATCGTAGAAGCGCAAAAGCAGACGCACGACCGAAGACTTGCCGCCGCCCGACGTACCGACGATGCCCAGCCGCTCGCCGGCGCGAGCCGTGAAGGAAAAGCCGTCATGCACGCGTCGCCGTGTCCCGGGATAGGTGAAGCGCACGTCTTCGAACGAGATCGTCGGCTCGATTGCGGGCGGCGAGGCCTTGGCGGCGGCGTCGACCACGGCCGGCTTGTCGTCAAGGATGCGGTAGATGCCCTGGGCTGCCGAGAGACCGACCATGCCCTGATGCAGCACGTTGCGCAGCTCGCGCATCGGCCGGAAGATTTCGACGCCCAGCATCAGGATGATCAGCAGCGAAGTCAGCGCCATGGCGCCGCTCTCGACCCGTACCGCGCCGTAGATCAGCGCTCCGGCGGCACCGATTGCAATCGAGCAATCGGTGATGCCGCGGGCAAGGGCATTGGTTGCCAGCACCCACATCGTCTTCTCGAACACGTCGTGGGCCTCGATTTCGAGCCTGTCGGCGCGGCTTTTGCCCTGGCCGAACGCCTTCAGCGTGGCGAGGCCCTGGATCGAGTCGAGGAACTCGGCGGCGAACGAGGCATAGGCGCGTTGGCGGCGGCTGGAATTCTTGACGTCCAGTCTGTGCCACAGGCCGGGCGCCAGCAGGGCGACCAGGGCGGCGGCGAGCATCACCAGCGCGACCGGCAGATCGATGAAGGCGACAACGCCAAAGATCAGTACCGGCGTCAGCAGCGCGATCATGAACTGCGGCAGGAACTGGCCAAAATAGGTTTCGAGCTGCTCGACGCCGTCGATCATCGAGAGCGTGAGGCCGCCGGAGCGCTGACGGCCGACCGTGCCCGGCCCGAGCTCGGCGATCTTGTCGTAAAGGATGCGGCGCAAGCGCTTCTGCACCCGTGCCGCCGTCTCGTGCGCCAGCACCGCGCGCCAGTGCTCGGCGGCACCGCGCAGCACCATCACCAGGGCGATCAGCGCGACAGGCAGCGCGAGATCGCCGGCCGGCCGGCCGGCGAAGATCTGGCCGATCAGCCAGCCCAGCAGTCCCAGCCGCGCCACGCCGAACGCGACGCCCAGCAGACCGACGGCGACCGTGGCGCCGATGCGGGCACGCACGCCCTGGGTGAAGATCAGAAGACGGGGTTCGATATGCATCCCCGCTTACGCTACGGCCTGTCAGGAGAGGCGTCAGGCCTCAATTTCGTGCGCCCGGGCCTAGATTTTCTCGCTCCCGAAAGGTTCGTGCAGAGGCGGCGTGCTGCCATCGGACAGGGATTTCACACGGTGCCCGTAGATGAATTTGGCGGCGAACCCTTTTGGGATCGACGGACGGCAATGGTGTGGCCCGAGTCGATGGACTAGAAGAACCTCCAGAAAAGGGAGGTTCCTTCGATGCTTCGTCGTTCGATTTTTGCCGTTGCCGGCGCCACCGTGGCGGGCATCGCGCTGGCCGGCTCGGGCGCGGCCCAGCAGCCGCCGATCAAGATCGCGCTGATCGCCAGCAAGACCGGTCCGCTGGAAGCCTACGCGCGCCAGACCGAGGCGGGCTTCATGCTCGGCCTCGAGTACGCCACGCAGGGCAAGATGGAGATCGATGGCCGCAAGATCCAGGTCATCGTCAAGGACGACCAGCTCAAGCCCGACATGGGCAAGGCCGCGCTCGAGCAGGCCTATGGCGACGACAAGGTCGATATCGCCGTCGGCACCACCGGCTCGCCGATCGCGCTCGCCATGCTGCCGATCGCCGAGGAGTACAAGAAGATCCTGCTGGTCGAGCCCGCCGTCGCCGATCAGATCACCGGCGACAAGTGGAACCGTTACATCTTCCGCACCGCGCGCAATTCTTCCCAGGATGCGCTGGCCGCCGCTGCGACCCTGAAGGACGAGGGCATCTCGATCGCCACGCTCGCCCAGGACAATGCCTTCGGCAAGGACGGCATCGCTTCGCTTAAGGAGGCGCTCGCCGCCGTCGGCTCCAAGGCCAAGGTCGTGCACGAGGAGTACACGCCGGCCCAGACCACCGACTTCACCGCGGCGGGCCAGCGCCTGTTCGACTCGCTGAAGGACAAGCCGGGCCGAAAGATCATCGCCGTGGTATGGGCCGGTGCCCATCCGCTGCCGAAGCTGATGGACCTCAAGCCCGAGCGCTACAACATCGAGATCGCACCCGGCGGCAACATCCTGCCGGTGATGGCCGGCTGGAAGCAGTTCCCCGGCCTCGAGGGCGCCATCTACTACTACTGGGGCTTTCCGAAGAACCCGGTGAACGACTGGCTGGTCGCCGAATACAAGAAGAAGAACAACGGCGCGCCGCCGGACTTCTTCGTCGCCGGTGGCATGAGCGCCGCTCTCGCCGTCGTCGAGGCGATCAAGAAGGCCAAGAGCACCGACACCGAGAAACTGATCGCGGCCATGGAGGGCATGAGCTTCGACACGCCCAAGGGCAAGATGACCTTCCGCAAGGAAGATCACCAGGCGCTGCAGGTCATGTACCAGTGGCGCATGAAGAAGGACCCGGCGGACAACGTCGATCTGCTCGAGCTGGTGCGCGAGATCCCGGCCGACGAGATGAAGCTGCCGATCAAGAACAAGAAGTAGCCCGATCCCTTTCCTCTCCCCCGTGAGGGGGAGGGGCGGGGAGAGGGGGCGGCGCGCCTCGCTCCCTCCCGCGCTTTCCTCGACATGCTTCAGACCGACTCTCTCACCATCCGTTTCGGCGGCCATGCGGCCGTCGATGGGGTGAGCTGCGCCTTTCAGCCCGGTACGCTCACCTCGATCGTCGGGCCGAACGGCGCCGGCAAGACGACCTACTTCAACCTGATCTCGGGCCAGCTGCCGGCGACCTCCGGGAAGGTGTCGCTGAACGGCCGCGACATCACCGCGATGCCGGCGCCGCAGCGCGCGCGGCTGGGGCTGGGCCGGGCCTTCCAGCTCACCAATCTCTTTCCCAACCTGACGGCGCTCGAGAACGTGCGGCTGGCTGTGCAGGTCAGGAGCGGCAAGGCGCTCGACCTGCTGAGCCGCGTGTCGCGCCACGGCGAACTCACAGATCGAGCTCAGGAGCATCTCGCGGCGGTGTCGCTGGCCGATCGCGCCGCCGCTGTCGCCGCCACTTTGAGCCACGGCGATCAGCGCAAACTCGAGGTCGCGATCCTGCTGGCGCTCGAGCCCGACATCTTCATGTTCGACGAGCCGACCGCCGGCATGAGCGTCGACGACGTGCCGACGGTGCTGGAGATCATCGCCGCCATCAAGGCACGCGGCGACAAGACCATCCTGCTGGTCGAGCACAAGATGGACGTGGTGCGCTCGCTCTCCGACCGCATCGTCGTGCTGCACCAGGGCAAGCTGGTGGCCGACGGCAAGCCGGCCGACGTGATCAATTCGGACATCGTCCGCGAGGCCTATCTCGGGGGAGCCGCGAATGGCTGAGGCCCTGCTCTCGCTGCGCGGCGTGAAGACGGACATCGGCCGCTACCACATCCTGCACGGCGTCGAGTTCGACGTCGCCGAGGGTGGGCTGACGATGCTGCTGGGCCGCAACGGGGCCGGCAAGACCACGACCTTGCGCACCATCATGGGCCTGTGGCGAGCGGTGGCGGGCGAGATTCGCTTCGATGGGCGCGACATCTCCCATCTGCCGACACCCGACATCGCGCGCCTCGGCATCGCCTACGTGCCGGAGAGCATGGCGATCTTCGCCGACCTCACGGTCCAGGAGAACCTGGTGCTTGCGGCACGTTCGGGACCGCCGGATGCCAGGCGCCTCGAGTGGATTTTCGGCCGCTTCGAGGCGTTGAAGCGCTTCTGGACCCTGCCGGCGGGCAATCTCTCGGGCGGCCAGAAGCAGATGCTGGCGGTGGCGCGGGCCATCGTCGAGCCGCGCCGGCTTCTGCTGATCGACGAGCCGACCAAGGGGCTGGCACCGGCGATCATCGCCAACATGATCGACGCCTTCCGCGAGTTGAAGGACGGTGAGGCCACCCTGCTGGTGGTCGAGCAGAATTTCGCCTTCGCGCGCCAGCTTGGCGACGCCGTGGCGGTCATGGACGACGGCAAAGTGGCCCATCGCGGCGACATGGCGTCGTTCGCCGCCGACGCCGCCCTGCAGCAGCATCTGCTCGGCCTCGGCATGGACACTCACCAATGAAGCGTGCCCCATGAAACGCGATTGGTTGCCACTGCTGTTGTTGCCGGCACTGGGTGTCGCGGCGTTTCCTTTCGTCGGTTCGGCCAGCAGCTGGATGACGCTGACCGTGGCGGGCCTGGCGATGGGCCTGATGATCTTCATCATGGCGTCCGGCCTGACCCTGACCTTCGGCCTGATGGACGTGCTCAATTTCGGCCACGGCGCCTTCATCGCCGTCGGTGCCTTCGTGGCGGCCAGTGTCATGCTGGCGCTCGGGCCGTGGATGGCCGCCAGTTCGGCCGGCCTCAATCTGTCGGCGGTCGGCATCGCCATTCTGGCCGCCATGGCGGTGAGTGGCGTGCTCGGTTGGGCGTTCGAGAGGATCGTGGTGCGGCCGGTCTATGGCCAGCATCTCAAGCAGATCCTGATCACCACCGGCGGCCTGATCGTGGCCGAGCAGCTTCTGAAGGTGATCTGGGGTCCCGAGCAGATCACGCTGACCCGGCCGGAGGCGCTGCGCGGCGCCTTCCTGCTGGGCGACATCGCGGTCGAGAAATATCGCGTGCTGGCGGTCGTGATCGGGCTCGCGGTGTTCGCCGCCCTGTCGCTGACGTTGAACCGCACGCGCATCGGCCTGCTGATCCGGGCGGGCGTCGAGAACGGCGAGATGGTCGAAGCGCTGGGCTACCGCATCCGCCGCCTGTTCGTCGGCGTGTTCGTCGCGGGCTCGGCGCTGGCCGGCCTCGGTGGCGCGATGTGGGGTCTCTACCAGGAGGTGGTCACCGCCGCGATCGGCGGCCAGGTGATCGTGCTGGTGTTCATCGTGATCATCATCGGCGGGCTGGGCTCGGTCGGCGGCTGCTTCGTGGGCGCGCTGCTGGTCGGACTGACCGCCAACTATGTCGGTTTCCTGGCGCCCAAGGTGGCGCTGGGCTCCAACATCCTGCTGATGGCGCTGGTCCTGCTGTGGCGGCCGCAGGGGCTCTATCCCGTGGCGAAGAGGTAGCCCGCATGTTGCGCGCGCTCCTTTCCGACGATCTGCCGCGCAGCCGCTGGCTGAGTCTGGCGTTGCTCGCGATCCTGGTCGGGCTCGCGCTGGCGCCGTTCCTGTTTCCCGGCGCCAAGTCGCTGAACGTCGCGGCCAAGGTCTGCGTCTTCATCGTGCTGGCGGCGAGTTTCGACCTGCTGCTGGGCTACACCGGCATCGTTTCCTTCGCCCACACCATGTTCTTCGGCATCGGCGCCTATGGCGTGGCGATCGCGCTCACGCGCCTGGGGCCAGGCTGGGACGCGGTCGCGGTCGGCGTCTTGGCCGGCCTCGCGATGGCGCTGGTGCTCGCCGTCCTGATCGGCCTGTTCAGCCTGCGGGTGCGCACGATCTTCTTCGCGATGATCACGCTCGCCGTGGCGTCGGCGTTCCTGATCCTGGCGTCGCAGCTCTCCGATCTCACCGGTGGCGAGGATGGTCTCAACTACCGCCTGCCGATGGCGCTACGGCCGTCCTTCTCGTTCGCCGACGGCGCCCTGTTCGGCGTGCGGCTGAACGGACGCCTGCTCGATTATTATCTCGTCTATTTCGTGTCGCTGACGCTGGTGCTGGTCCTGCTGCGCATCGTCAACTCGCCGTTCGGCAGCGTGCTGATGGCGATCCGCGAGAACCCGTTCCGGGCCGAGGCGATCGGCTACCGCACCGTGGTCTACCGCACCGCCGCGAGCTGCATCGCCGCCGTCGTGGCGTCGCTGGCGGGCGCCCTGCTGGCGCTGTGGTCGAGCCAGACCAATCCGGACACGACGCTGTCCTTCGAGATCATGGTCGACCTGCTGCTAATCGTGGTGATCGGCGGCATGGGCACGATGTACGGCGCGGTGATCGGTGCCGTCCTGCTGGTGCTGGCACAGAACTACCTGCAGGAACTGCTGGGTCTCGCCAACAAGGCGCTGGCCGGCGTGCCGCTGCTGGCGGGCCTGTTCCACCCCGACCGCTGGCTCTTGTGGCTGGGGCTCGCCTTCATCCTCTGCGTCTATTTCTTCCCGACCGGGATCGTCGGAAAGCTGCGACAGCGGCGCTGACTAGATAGAAACCTGGCGGATGCCGCCGCGGGGCTGGCCGGCCTCGATGCTCTGCCACAGCACTTCGTGGCCGGCGGGCAGGGGGCGGTTGTTGGCCATGGTCAGCCACAGGCGCAGCAGCAGGCGGTCGTGACCGCTGTCGGCATCGTCCTCGAACGGCGTGCGGCCGTGATAGGTGACGTGGCTGTTGATCAGCTGCAGGTCGCCGGGCTCGAGGGTCATCTCGAAGCAGAGCTCCTGCGCCGTCGCCATCAGCACGTCGATCGCTTCCTTCTGCGCCGCGGAGAGCTTGGGGATGTCGTCGGCGAGCTGCGCCGCCTCGATGAAGGTCAGCGAATAGTGCGAGGTGAACTTGCCGTCGACCACGCCGAAGATCGGCAGCGGATAGGCCGTGGCGCGCGTCGTGCTGCTGCCGTCCTTGCCGGTACCCTCTTCGCCGAAGCGGCTGCGCCAATAATCGGTGAACAGCGCATCGAGCAGGTCGGGACGCCTCGCCAGGATCGCGTTGTGGATGGCAGGCGTCGAGGCGATGGTGCTGACGCCGCCCTTCATCGCCTGGCGCACGCACAGCAGGCCGACCACATCGGTGCGGTCGGTGTGGAAGCGCAGGCCGCCATTGGTCAGGGTGCGGGCGTAGGAGGAAAGGAACGTGCCGCCCTTCTGGTCCCTGGTCTGGCCGTAGGTGCGCCCGACATGGGCGCCCTCGTCGCGGATGGCGCGCATCAGCTCGCCGGTGCGGTTCTGGAACACCGGCGTGCCGATATGCGTGCCGAGGCCGTAATACATCCGCCGCAGATCGTCCTCGCCGTAGCGTTCGACCGGGAAGCCGCGCAGCTTCATGATGCCGCTGCCGTTCTCGAGTTCGTCGGCGATGTCGGCCAGCAGATCCTCGAAGCCCTTCAGGGGGAAGGTCGCGCGCGTCAGCTCCGCCCAGTTCTTGCCCTGGACGGCCTTCAGCGCCGCGTCGAGCGCGTCGATATGGGACGGCGCCAGGTCACGGATCCAGCGCGAGGAATTCTTGATGTCGTCGCCCTTCCAGACGGAGGGGCCGGTCAGCGGCGTGCGTGTCGTCATGATGGTCGGACTCTTACGCCTTTGCGGGCGGCCGCTCCAGAGCCTGCGACAACGATGAAAATCAGAGTGCTTTCCGCATGTTGATCGAGGTCGGATAGTCGAAGCCCGGGTGGGGCTCGCGCGAGGTTTCGACGTAGCCCAGCGACCCGAACAGGCGCTGGTTGCCGGTCAGCACCACCCGCACGCCGAGCCGCACACCCGGCAGACCTCGGCGGCGCGCTTCTTCCTCGACGGCTTCGATCAGGCGCTTCGCCAGGCCAAGCCCGCGCGCCTGCGGCAGGACCGCAAGTCGCCCGAAATAGAGATCGCCCTCCTGCATCTCGGTCATCACGCAGGCGAGCACCTGGCCGTTCCGTTCCGCGATGAGGGCGCCGGCGCCGGACTTCAACTGGCGCCCGATATTGTCGGCCGTCTCGCCGAAGGCGCCGGATTCCGGAACCAGCTTGCCGCGATACTGCTCGAAGGCCGCGGCGATGGTCGCTGCCAGGGCGGCGGCATCCTCGAGCGTGGCCGGGCGTACGGAAATGCTGTCGCTCATGGGCTTCTTTTCGTAGGCTTGCCTCAAAGGTGAGGAAAAGCCAATGGGGTACCAGACAATCGAGGTGCGCAAGCTCACGCCCGCGATCGGCGCGGAGATTTCCGGCGTCGATCTCTCCCGGCCGCTCGGCAACCAGCAGTTCCAGGAAGTGCACGACGCGCTGATGGAGAACCTGGTGATCTTCTTCCGCGACCAGGAGTTGACGCACGACCAGCACAAGGATTTCGGCCGCCGCTTCGGCGAGCTGCACATCCATCCGACCTCGATCCGCACCGAGAGCGCGCATCCCGAGATCCTCGTCATCAAGGCCGACGAGACTTCGAAGTTCGTCGCCGGCGAGGAGTGGCATTCCGACGTCTCGTGCGACCCCGAGCCGCCGATGGGGTCCATTCTCTACATGAAGCAGCTGCCGCCCGACGGTGGCGGCAACACGCTGTTTGCCAACATGTACCGCGCCTTCGAAACGCTCTCCGCGCCGATCCAGAAGCTCTGCGAGGGGCTGGCCGCCGTGCATGACGGCGCGCAGGTCTATGGCGGCCGCTTCGGCCAGACGCCGAGGGAGGGCGGTTTTCCGCGCAACGAACACCCTGTGGTGCGCACCCATCCGGTGACCGGCCGCAAGGCGCTGTTCGTCAACCGCAACTTCACGACCCGGATCGTCGGGCTGAAGAAGCACGAGAGCGACGCGCTGCTCGACATGCTCTATCGCCACAGCGAGACGCCTGAATTTCAGTGCCGCTTCGTGTGGCAACCCAACTCGATCGCCTTCTGGGACAACCGCGCGGCGATGCACCACGCGATGTGGGACTACTTCCCGCACAAGCGGCTGGGCTATCGAGTCACCGTCAAGGGCGACAAGCCCTTCTACCGCGCCTGAAGGAACATCATGGCTCTCATCACCTATCTCACCCGCATCCAGTTCGATTTCGGCGCGCTGAAACTTCTCGACGCCGAGTTGCAGCTGCTCGGCATCCGCCGGCCGCTGATCGTGACCGACAAGGGCTGCATCGCGGCGGGCCTGTGGGCCAAGGTCAAGGAACAGCTTCCCGGCAACATGCCGATCACGATCTACGACGGCACGCCGGAGAACCCGACCGAAG
>CAWUOG010000082.1:0-10533 GCA_963923875.1 uncultured Alphaproteobacteria bacterium | reverse complement strand
GTGTGCGTCAGTTCGCAGGCCTTCACGATCAAGCACGGCGTCTGCGAATCCAGCAATTATCGCCGCGGCTTCTTCCAGGTCGATACCAAGGACTATGAGAGCTGGACGCAAAACCTCAACGACTAGCCCGCGCAGCCCCGCCTCCTGGCGGGGAGCGTGCAATAAGTGCCTGAGACGCCATAGTTTGTGCACTGCAATATCCGCGTGACAGCGAGTCCGCGAAGGGTACAATCCGCGCGCTCATGGACCTCTATCACGCGTACGAGTTGAACCGGCGTATCGCCCAGCCAGTACGGCTGTGGGCGAACACGCTCGAGCAGATGTACTCGAGTCCGTACAATCCCTGGTCCGACACCTGGTTCGGCAAATCGGTCGCGGCCGGCGCGGAAATCGTTGCGCGCCTGACGCAAAACTACGGCAAGCCAAAGTTCGGCCTGGCAACTACCGAGATCGGCGGCGCGACCGTCGCGGTCAATGAAGAAATCCTGCTGCGCAAGCCGTTCTGTGAATTGATCCGCTTCCATCGCGACACACCCCGGCATGACCCGAAAGTTCTGGTCGTGGCGCCGATGAGCGGCCACTTCGCCACCCTGCTGCGCGGCACCGTCGAGGCGCTGCTGCCCGATCACGACGTGCATATCACCGACTGGATCGACGCGCGCGAAGTGCCGCTCTCGGACGGCAATTTCGATCTCGACGACTACGTCGACTACATCACCGAATTCTGCCGCTATCTCGGGCCCGACGTGCATGTCATCGCGGTGTGCCAGCCCTCGGTGCCGGCGATGGCGTCGGCGGCGCTGATGGCCGAAGCGAAGGATCCGCGCCAGCCGCGCTCGCTCACTCTCATGGGTGGGCCGATCGACACACGAGTCAGCCCGACCGTTCCGAACGACCTTGCGATGCGCAATTCGATGATGTGGTTCCGCCAGAACGTGATCTCGACGGTACCGATCAGCTATCCGGGCGCGCTGCGCCGCGTCTACCCGGGCTTCCTGCAGCTCACCAGCTTCATCTCGATGAACTTCGACCGGCACGTGAACGCCCACATGCGCCAGTTCGAGCACCTGATCAAAGGCGACGACGACAACGCCGACGCCCACCGCACGTTCTACGACGAGTACCTGGCGGTGATGGATCTCACTGCCGAGTTCTACCTGCAGACCATCCAGATCGTGTTCAAGGAGCATCAGCTGCCACGGGGCGCCTGGGTCAGCCGCGGCCGCAAGATCGATCCGTCGGCGATCGAGACCGCCCTGATGACGGTCGAAGGCGAACTCGACGACATCTCGGGTGTCGGCCAGACCAAGGCCGCCCATGCCCTTACGCCCAATATCCCCGGTGCGCGCCGCATGCACTGGGAGCAGCCGCGCGTCGGACACTATGGCATCTTCAATGGCCGCAAGTGGCGGGAACAGATCATGCCGCGGGTCCGCGACTTCATCCGCGCCAATTCCGGAAGCTGAGTACCGCCGGCCCTGCTAAAATGGGGCCATGCCCGTCGTCATTTCCGACTGGAAGCCTGCTCCTTTCGACCTGAAGGGCGAGACCGTGTTCGCGATCGGCGACATTCATGGTTGCGCCGACGAATTGAGAGCCCTGCTCGAATCGATCTCGACCCTCGCCGCCGAAACGAAGGGTCCAACCCGGCTGGTCTATCTAGGCGACCTGATCAATCGTGGGCCCGACAACATGGGCGTGCTGCGACTTTGGGCCGAGGACGAAAGCCGGCGCGGCGTCGACCGCATCGATCGTCTGATGGGCAATCACGAGATTATTCTTCTGCTGGCCGCACGCCGCGGCGAGCACGCTGACAAGGCCGAAGCGATGTGGCTGCTCGACTCGATGGGCGGCACCGTCACCCTGGGCGAACTTCAGCGTGCCGCCCAGCGTCCCGGCGCCGTTCTCGATCGCGCGCTTCTTGAAGACGCGCTTACGCCGGAGGTTGTCGGCCATCTCGACGGCATGAAGGGCCATCTCAAGATCGGCAACGCCCTGTTCGTGCATGGCGGCCTCGACCCCAGCGTCGACGAAGCCACCCTGCTGGCACGTCCCTGGACCCAGTTCACCGATGCGCGCTGGGCCTGGATCAATCGCGGCTTCCTCGACTGGAAGGGCGGCTTCAAGGGCACTCTGGTGGTGCACGGCCATACGCCGCCGCCCTTGCATCGCGCGATCAGCGGCATGGAAGACCCACACCTGTTCGAGGGCGATCGCCTGGGCCTGGACGGCGGCAGTGCACGCACCGGCATCGTGACCGGTGCCGTGATCCAGGACGGTCGCTACCGCATCCTCAAGTCAGGGACCGAGCGCGCATCGGCTGGCCCCTAATGCGGCAAGAGTGCCTGTTTGATCGCGTGATTCGGACTCTCGGCGATTCCGCCTCAAGTCATCACGCTCTAGGGGGCTGCCTTGATGATTTCGAGAAACGGCGCGCCGTAGCGCTCAAGCTTGGCGTCGCCAATCCCGTGAATCTCCCGCATCGCCCGCGGATTGCCTGGCCGATGGGTCGCGAGTTCGATCAGGGTTCGGTCGGAGAACACGACATAGGCCGGAACCTGTTGCTGACGGGCGAGCTTGGCGCGTAGTGCCTTCAGGCCGGCCAGCAGCGCGGCATCGGCATCGCTGGTGACCGCAGCGGCCTGCGCAGCCCGCCGATCCCGCTTCGACCCCTTCGCGGCTGCCTGCTCCTTGCGCAGTTCGATCCGCGCCTCACCTCGCAGGACCCTGCGGCCCTCGTCGGTCACCCACCAGCGGCCATGCTCCATCAGATCCTGCGCGATCAGGCCGACAGCCGAGAGCTGGCGGAAGATCGAACGCCAGTCCACGGCGGCACGGTCTGCGCCGACGCCGAAAGTCGGCAGAGCGTCATGATTGAATTTCAGGATGTTTTCGGTGCGCTCACCGCGCAGCAGCGCGATCAGATGCTCGACGCCGAAGCGCTCGCCGGTGCGCAGGATCGCCGACATCGCCTTCTGCGCCTCGATCGTGCCGTCGAACCGCTCGACTCCCTCCTGGCAGAGGTCGCAGTTGCCGCACGGTTGCGAGCTTTCGCCGAAATAGGCGAGCAGAGTCTGCCGCCGGCAGCGCGGCGCCTCGGCCAGCGCCAGCAGCGCATTAAGACGCTGCCGCTCTATGCGCTTGCGCTCGTCCGACGAATCGCCTTGCTCGATCTGCATGCGGCGTAGCTGCATGTCGCCCATGCCATAGAGCGTCAGCGTATCGGCCGACAAGCCATCGCGGCCGGCGCGGCCGATCTCCTGGTAGTAGGCCTCGACGTTCGCGGGCAGATCGGCATGGCAAACGAATCGGACATCGGGCTTGTCGATACCCATGCCGAACGCGACGGTCGCGGTCATCACCACGCCGTCCTCCTGCTGGAAACGGTCCTGGTTGGCGTCGCGCACCGACTTGTCGAGACCGGCATGATAGGGCAGCGCGTTGACGCCCTCCTTCTTCAGGGTCTCGGCCAGTTCCTCGACCTTGCGGCGCGAGGCGCAATAGACGATTCCGCTCTCGCCGTCGTGGGACTTCACGAAGGCCAGCACCTGCTTCGATGAGCGCTCCTTCGGCTTGAACGCGAGGCGCAGGTTCGGCCGATCAAAGCTGCGCACGAAAGTGCGCGGTGGATCGGCAAACAGCTTGTCGACGATGTCGCCGCGGGTCGGTGCATCGGCAGTAGCGGTAAGCGCCATGGTCTGGAGACGGCCGCCGATCTGCCGCGCGAGTGAGCCAAGAGTCAGGTACTCGGGGCGAAAATCATGTCCCCACTGCGAGACGCAATGCGCCTCGTCGATCGCCATCAGTGAGACATCGCTTTCGGCCAGCATCTCGACCGTATCGGGCCGCGCCAGCCGCTCCGGCGCGAGATAGAGCAGGCGAAGCTCTCCCTTGCGCAGCAGCGTCATTACCCGCGCATTCTCCGCAGGCTCGTTGCTCGAATTGAGCGAGCCCGCCGCCACGCCGGCGGCAGTGAGCGACCGCACCTGGTCACGCATCAGGGCGATCAGCGGCGAGACCACTACCGTGAGGCCTGGTCGCGCGATCGCCGGAAGCTGATAGCAAAGCGACTTGCCCGAGCCGGTGGGCATCACGGCGAGCACGTTCTCGCCATCGAGAACCGCCGTCACGATTTCTTCCTGCCCCGGGCGAAAAGAGCTGAAGCCGAAAACGTTGCGCAGCAGGGCGTGAGCTGTCGAAAGCGAAGCTGACATTGTCCGCGCGCAGACTATCGTCCACACGCACACGCCGCACTGTGGATGAGCACTCGACGTGTTTCGGCGGCGGCGCACAGGTCAGCTACAATAGGATTGTCGGCCCGTTGCTGGTCGGCCCCGAGGCCGACTTCCAAGGCTCAACCACAATTTCCAACATCAACGGCGGCGGCGTCGAGGGGCGCTTCAGCAACCAGTGGTCGGGCAAGCTCGAGTATCTCTACCTCGGCTCGCCCGATACGCCACTGTCGGCCCCAGCCGCAACCAGCATCGACTGGCGATCGATCGGAAACCTGCTGCGTGTCGGCCACAACTGCCAGTTCTGACGCCTGCCCATCGGCGGCAGCCCGCACGGCCGTCAGTGCCGCGCGGCTTGTCCCGCATCCAGCGTCACGACCACGCCGCTCATGTAGCTGGCACGCTCCGAAGCCAGGAACACCGCGAGATCGGCGACCTCGTCAGGCTCGGCGGGACGGCCGAACGGCATGTGAGTGGTGAGCTCGCGCCAGCGCTCGGGATCGCCCCACTTCTGCTCGGCCTGACTGCGCAGCAGCGTCGTCATACGGTCGGTGCGTGTGCCGGGCGGATTGATGGCGACGACCCGGACGCCATGATCGACGCTCTTCGAGCCGACGGCACGCGTGAATGCCATGAGGCCCGCATTCGCCGTCGTGCCGGCGACGTAGTCGTAGTTGAAGCTCTCGCCGGCCAGGCCGATGATGTTGACCACCACACCCTTCTTGCGCTGGTACATCTTCTCGAGCATGGCGCGGGTTGCGTTGACGTAGCCGAACATCTTCAGCTCCCACGATTCGCGCCACTTGGGCTCGGTCATGGAAAAGATGTCGCCGCGCGGGATAGCGCCGGCGTTGTTCACCAGGATGTCGGCATGGCCAACCGCCTCGACCACGTTGCGCACGGTATCGCCCTTGGAAAAGTCGGCGGCGTGGATCTCGACGGGCACATTGTGCCGGGCGCGAATTTTTTCGCGCGCGGATTCCAGAGACTCCCTGGAACGCGATGCGATATGGACCGCGCAACCTTCCGCCGCGAACGCCATCGCGCAGGCATAGCCGATGCCGCGGCTGCCGCCGGTGATCAGCACGGTTTTACCCGTCAGCTTCATATCCATTTGCCGATTTCCTCCTTGATCTGCGTCATCCTACACGAGCCAGGAACCGGATAGCGTGTTCATTCCCATGAACGGGCGATCGCATTCCCCCGAGCAGAGCCCGCACCGGACGGCCGACGGCGGCAGCGGTCCGTTGTCGTGGCGCCGGCTGGCGCCATGGCTCTCGGCCTTGATCGTCCTGCCGGGCTTGCTGGCTGCCGCCCTGCACTTCAGCAGCTTGGCAAAGTTTGTCGAACTCGCCCAGGATGCCCGGCCGCAGTGGCTGCTTCCGGCATTGGCAGCGCAGGCTGCCACCTACGTCCTTGCCGCACTTGCCTGGCATCAGGTGCTGCTGTCGGCCGGCCAGCCGCGCCCCTTTCGTACCCTGTTTCGCCTGAGTATCGCCAAGCTCTATACCGACCAGGCCATTCCGACTGGCGGCGTCAGCGGCACCATACTCGTCGTGAAGGCCCTGGCCCGAAGAGGCGTGCCCGATCACGTTGCCATGGCAACCTTGCTGGTTAGCATGGTGTCGTACTACGGCGCCGACATCGTGGCGGCGATCGCCTGCCTGGTCCTGCTGTGGCTGCATCACGACGCTGACTTCCCCGTTCTCGCGTTGATTACCCTCTTCGTGATGGTCGAGATGGCCATCCCCACCGCGGTCCTGTGGGCCAAGAGCCGCGCCAATCACGATGCCTTGCCGCACTGGGTCCGCCGCTTGCCCGGTTCACGGACACTGATCGACGCGGTCGCCGACGCGCCCGACGACCTCTTGCGCGATCCGCGGCTGGTGCTCGGCACCTTCGCCTGCCAGGCCGCCATCATCGTGGCCGACTCGGCAACGCTCTGGCTGATCTGCCGCGCACTGGGCATGCCGGTCGAGCCATGGATCGCCTTCTGTGGCTTCACCATCGGAATGATCGTCGCGATGATCGCGCCCACGCCGCTGGGCCTCGGTACGTTCGAGGCCGGGACAACCGGCATGCTCGTGCTGCTCGGCATGCCGATCGAGGCGGCGCTTTCGGCGACCGTCCTTCTGCGCGGCTTCACGTTCTGGTTGCCCATGGTGCCCGGCGTCTGGATCGCCCGGCATGAGGTCAGTCGTCTCTAAAGACGATAGACGCTGTCGATTGCCGCGCGGCTATCCTCGGTCTTGACCCGCCCGTCCTTCACCATCTGGACCAGGTGCGCCAGCATCGAACGACCGGCTGCAGGATGCAGATGCGCGGGCACATCGGCATAGTTCTTGGCGACCATCTGCGGGATGGTCTGTGGCCCGTCCTTGAGACGCGCGATGATTTGCGCCTCGCGGCCCAGGCGATGCTCGATATAGGCCTGCACGAACGGATGGGGATCGCGGATCTCCGCGCCATGGGTCGGCACGTAAAGCGTCTCGTCACGCGGCAGCAGCTTGCGCAACGAGGCGAAGTAGTCAGCCATGTTGCCGTCCGGTGGCGAGATCACCGCGGTCGACCAGCCCATCACGTGGTCGCCCGACAGCAGCGTCTTCTCGTCCTTCACGGCGAAGCAGAGATGGTTGGAGATATGGCCCGGCGTGTAGACCGCCTCGACGTTCCAGCCGTCACCCTGTACCACGTCGCCATCGTTCAACTTGACGTCGGGCGCAAAGGAAAAGTCGCCGTCCTGCTCGGTCGCGACACCTTCGGGCGTGGGATGCGGTCCGTAGCTGTAGACCTTGGCGCCGGTCGCCTTGGCGACGGCAGGCGTCGCCGGCACATGATCGACATGAGTGTGGGTGACGAAGATGTGCGTGACGGTCTCGCCCCGGACCGCCTTGAGCACCGCGTCGATGTGATCTTGCTGGTCGGGTCCGGGATCGACGATCGCTACCTTGCCGTGACCGATGATGTAGGTGCCGGTGCCCTTGAAGGTGAAGGGATTGGGGTTCCTGGCGACGACGCGGCGGATCAGCGGAGTGACCTCCATCGCCGCCCCGTAGTCGAACTTGAATTCCTTGATGAAGGGAATACCGGGCATGGTTTTGTCCTACGCAGATCCTACGGGGCTGGCGGCGTGAGCTTGTAGAGCGCGTTGCGCAGGTCCGACGAAACGTAGACCGTGCCCGACTTGCCGACCGCAACGCCAGTGGTCACCAGGCCCGGCGGCCCGCCAGGGTAGGCCGGCAGGCCGATATCGAGATTGGAGGCGATCACCGTCTTGCGGCCGTTGGCCGGATCGATCGCGACCACGCGCTTCTGCCCGACTTCCGCGACATAGAGGCGGCCGTCCGGTCCGATGTCGATGCCCTCCGGCCCGGCAAGGCCGTCGGCAACCACCTTGCGCGCCCCGGTCGCGAGATCGAACTGACTGACCGCGCCGGCGGAAATCTCGGTGATGTAGACGACGTTGCCCGGCCCCTGCGCCATGGCGACCGGCCCGCGCAGTTCCTTGGCGACGATGCTGCGCTGCTTGCCGTCGGGCGACACCTTCACGAGATTGCCGCTACCCAGTTCAGCGACATAGATCGAGCCGTCGGCGCCTTCGAGCGCATCCATAGGCGCGGAAAAGTCAGCCAGGGTCGCAACGAGCTTGCCGGTCTTGCGGTCGACCTTCTCGACGGTATTGGAGAACCAGCTGATCAGAAGGACATTGCGTGGTCCGACCGAAATCCCCAGTGGATAGGCGTGTGTATCGCCGTGGACACGCAGCACGTCATTCACTGCGCCGGTGGCGCCGTCCACCGTGCGATAGCTGAACACGTCGGCGACATGCACCGTTTCCTTGCCGTTCTCGGACACGACCGCGAGGTCGGTCGGAATGGCGAGCTTGCCTTCGACGATCGTCTTCGTCGCACCGGTCTGCTTCTCGACCAGGTAGATGCCATTGTCGGTCATCGACGACACGAACAGCCGGCCGCGCGAATCAAAGGCGAGATTGTCGAGGCCCGACTTCATTGACGCCACCAACTTGCGGACCTTGCTGGTGAGGCTGAGGCTCCAGATCGAGCCGTTACCGGCGTCGACGATATAGAGGTTGTCGCGATTCTGTGGATCGAGGTTGACCGCGGCGGGCGTGACGTAGCCGCTCGAGATCACCTCGGTTGCGCCGGTGTCGACATTGATCTTGACGATTTGACCCTTGAACCAGAGCGGTCCGTAGAGGAAGCCGTCATCGCGGTGAATCTCGAAGCCGTTCAGGCCGCCCAGCTTGTCGGCGACCTTGCGCAGGTCGCTCTTGGGAATCGTCTTGAAGTCCGGCTTGTCGAAGTTCTTGAGGTCGGCCTCGTAGAGCGCATCGCCGAGGAAGACCTCCGAGATGAACAGCCGGCCATCCTTGCCGAAGGCGAGCGAATTGGGTCCGCTCATGCCGGTGATCTCGATAGTCTTGTTGCCGCGCCGGACATAGACCTTGCCCATCAGAAAGGCGGTCCAGGCCATGGTGCCGTCTTCGGCGAAGGCGATATCATCGGCCATTCCCATCGGCGGCTCGATCACGCGATCGACCTCGCCTGAGTCGACCTGTACGCGATAAAGGGTCTGGCCGATCACGGAGCCCGCGAAGAGCTGGTCGTCCTTGTTGAAGGCAAGACCGTGCACGCCATGGAACCACGAGCCCGGCACCAGGAACTGCTGATTGAACTCCTTGGCCGGCGACGCCGGGACGGCAGGCGCCTGCTGCGCGGCAGCGCCAAACGCGACGCCGAGCCCCAGCGCCAATGCCGTCAAAGTCCGGCCCAACCTCATCTTCTTCCTCCACTCAGTCGCAGCGCGGACTTTAGACCGGCCTCTACGGAACGGCTACTATTGCGCGAATGCGCCTCTGGCCCACCTCGGTGCTCGCCTCGATCGTCGCTCTCGCCATGTGGTCCGGCGGCAGCGACGGATGGGCGCAGGACAAGGTCGCCATTCCGTCGCTCGACGCCCGGGACGGCATGCCGGCCACGCAACTCGACGGCTATCTGTTCCGTCCGTCCAAACCCGGCCCTGTACCAGCGGTGGTGTTTCTGCACGGATGCGGCGGGCTGATCTCATCGATCAGCCACAGGATCATGTCACGCGAGACCGACTGGGCCAAACGTCTCAACGAAGCGGGCTATGCCGTACTGATGGTCGACAGTTTCGCGCCGCGCGGCTCGGGCGAGATGTGCTCGAGTTCCGGCTTCAAGGAATGGATCTACTTGCGCCGTCCTGCGGACGCTTACGGCGCGCTGGCCTGGCTGCAGCAACAACCGTTCATCGCCAGGGAGCGGATTGCAATGATGGGCTGGTCGAACGGCGGCGGCGCGGTGCTGTTCGCGCTAGGCAAGAAGCATGGCCGGCCTGTGAATTTTTCCGGTCCTGGCTTCAAGGCCGCGGTCGCGTTCTATCCGGGATCGTGCAGCGAGCAACGCATGGGAGGCGATTGGACGCCCGCGATCCCGTTGCTGCTGCTGATCGGCGGGAAGGATGTCTGGACGCCGGCGTCGCCGTGCAAGGAACTCGTCGACCGGGCCATGAGCCGGGGAGCAACCATCGACTATCAACTCTATCCCGGGGCCTATCACGACTTCGACTGGCCCAGCCTCAAGCGTGCCGAATTGTCGAACTATGCGACGCGGGCCGGTGTGGTGCCGGTGGTCGGCGAGGACCCTGCGGCGCGCGCTGACGCGATCAAGCGCGTGCAGGCTTTCCTGGCCGACCGGCTATAGCCTTCGGATTGTAGGCACAGGGTTTGTGGGTATAGGGTCGAGCGCAAAGCAGAATTCCAGTTTCGCAGGAGGAAAGTCATGGCGGGTCCGCTTTCGGGGCTGACGATCGTTGAATTAGCCGGCATCGGCCCCGGCCCGATGTGCTCGATGATGCTGGGCGACATGGGCGCCGACGTGATCCGCATCGACCGTACCAAGACGCACGTCATGGATCGCATCGCCGATCCGAAATTCGCCGTTCACAATCGCAGTCGCCGCTCGGTCTCGGTCGACCTTCAGAAGAAGGAAGGCGTAGAGGTCGTGATGCGCCTGATCGAGAAGGCCGACGGCATGACCGAACCTTTCCGTCCCGGCGTCGCCGAGCGCCTCGGTCTCGGCCCAGATGTCTGCCTCAAGCGCAATCCCAGGCTGGTCTACGGCCGCATGACCGGGTGGGGCCAGGAAGGCCCGCTCGCCAAGGCAGCCGGCCATGACATCAACTACATCGCGCTCACCGGTGCATTGCACGCGATCGGCGGCAAGGACAAGCCGATGCCGCCGCTCAACCTGGTCGGCGA
>CAWUOG010000081.1:0-10571 GCA_963923875.1 uncultured Alphaproteobacteria bacterium | reverse complement strand
TTACGGCGCGGCGGTAGTAGCGCGTCACGTCGTGGCCGATGCCGATGGCGATCAGCTCGACCGGCGAACGCGTCTCGATCCAGTCGATCACGTCGCGCAGGTGGCGCTCCAGGTAGTTGCCCGGATTGACCGACAGGGTCGAGTCGTCGACCGGCGCGCCGTCGGAGATCACCATCATGATCTTGCGCTCCTCGGGGCGCGGCAGCAGGCGATTGTGCGCCCACAGCAGCGCCTCGCCGTCGATGTTCTCCTTGAGAATGCCCTCGCGCAGCATCAGGCCGAGATTCTTGCGTGCCCGGCGCCAGGGCGCATCGGCGTTCTTGTAGACGATGTGGCGCAGGTCGTTCAGGCGGCCCGGATTGGCGGGCTTGCCGGCCGCCAGCCATTGTTCGCGGCTCTGGCCACCCTTCCAGGCGCGTGTCGTGAAGCCCAGGATCTCGACCTTGACGCCGCAGCGCTCGAGCGTACGGGCCAGGATATCTGCGCTCATGGCGGCGACCGTGATCGGACGTCCGCGCATCGAACCCGAATTGTCGATCAGCAGCGACACCACGGTGTCGCGGAAATTCGTGTCCTTCTCGACCTTGTAGGACAGCGAATGCATCGGGTTGGTGATGATGCGCGTCAGGCGCGCCGCATCGAGCATGCCCTCGTCGAGGTCGAACTCCCAGGCACGGTTCTGCTGCGCCAGCAGGCGGCGCTGCAGGCGGTTGGCGAGTTTGCCGATCACGCCCGACAGATGGCTGAGCTGCTGGTCGAGGTGGTTGCGCAGGCGGCCGAGTTCCTCGGCGTCACACAGATTGTCGGCCTCGACCACTTCGTCGAACTTGACGGTATAGGCGTGATACTGCTGGCCGAGCGGCTCGTTGGAAAGCGCGCCGGGCGGCAGCCACGGGCGCTCGGCACGGCCGGGTTCTTCCTCGTCGCCCGAGCCCATCTGCATCTCGGTCTGGGCCTGGTCGGCGACGGTTTCCGAGGCGTCTTCCTGCTCCGACGCGTCCTCGGTCTCCTCGCCCTGCTGGCCGTAGCCTTGGCTCTCGCTCGAATCGCTCTGGTCCTCGCCGGTTTCGTTCGACTGGCCGTCGGCGTTCTCCTGATCCTGGCTTTCCTCCTGGTCATCGTCCTGCAGGTCCGACGTCTCGTCGCCGAGCTTGAGGTCGCGGATCAGCTGGCGGGCGGCGCGCGCGAAGGCGTCCTGGTTGCCGAGCGCATCCTTCAGCTTCTGGAAGTCGCGGCCGGCGGCGGCCTCGATGTCGGCCCGCCACATGTCGACCATCGCCTTGGCCGATTCCGGCGGGGCAGCGCCGAGCAGCTGCTCGCGTGCGATCAGGCTGATCACGTCGGCGATCGGCGCATCGTCCTTGTTCTTGATGCGGGCATGGCCCCGCTGGTCGGAGCGCTGGCGCCACAGGGCGGCAAGATTGTCGGCGACGCCGGCCATGCGGCGTGCGCCGAGCGCCTCGACGCGAACCTGTTCGACCGCCTCGAAGATCGAGCGCGCGGTCTCGCCGCGCGGTACGCGGCGCAGGTGCATCTTGCGGTCGTGATGACGCAGCTTGAGCGCCATCGAGTCGGCCTCGCCGCGCACGCGACTCACATCCTCGACCGGCAGGTCACGCGCCGGAACGGTGATGCGCGCTTCCTGTCCGAGCAGCGAGCCGCCGTCGGGAACGAACGAGACGTTTACTTCCTTCTTCGAGATCGCCCGCATCGTGGTCGCGGTGACCCGGCGGAACTCCTCGAGAGGCGTCGTATCCTTGGCCATCAGGGCCCCTTAGTGCAGCTTGCCACCCTTGGCGCTCGATGCCGGCAGATCCTTGCCGAAACAGCGCTGGTAGTACTCGGCGAGCGTCGAGCGCTCGACCTCGTCGCACTTGTTGAGGAAGGTGAGTCGGAAGGCGAAGCCGACGTCGCCGCCGAAGATGCGGGCATTTTCGGCCCAGGTGATCACCGTACGCGGCGACATCACGGTCGAGATGTCGCCGGCGATGAAGCCGGCTCGCGTCAGGTCGGCGAGCGCCACCATCGCAGAGATGGTCTTGCGGCCTTCCTCGTTGTCGAAGTGCGGGGTCTTGGCGGCGACGATGTTCACTTCCTGGTCGTGCGGCAGGTAGTTCAGCGTCGTCACGATCGACCAGCGATCCATCTGGCCCTGGTTGATCTGCTGCGTGCCGTGATAGAGGCCGGTCGTGTCGCCGAGGCCGACCGTGTTGGCGGTCGAAAACAGGCGGAACGCCGGGTGCGGATGGATCACCTTGTTCTGGTCGAGCAGGGTCAGCTTGCCATCGACCTCGAGCACGCGCTGGATCACGAACATGACGTCGGCGCGGCCGGCATCGTACTCGTCGAACACCAGCGCCGTCGGGTTTTGCAGCGCCCACGGCAGGATGCCTTCGCGGAACTCGGTGATCTGCTTGCCGTCGCGCAGCACGATCGCGTCCTTGCCGATCAGGTCGATACGGGAAATGTGGCTGTCGAGGTTGACGCGCAGGCAGGGCCAGTTAAGGCGCGCTGCGACCTGCTCGATGTGGGTCGACTTGCCGGTGCCGTGATAGCCTTGGACCATGACCCGTCGGTTGAACGCGAAGCCGGCGAGGATCGCCATCGTCGTGTCGTGGTCGAACAGGTAGGCGTCATCCACCTGCGGCACGTGCTCGGTCGGCTGGCTGTAGGCCGGCACTTCCATGTCGGTGTCGATGCCGAAGAGCTGGCGGGCGGAAACCTTGATATCCGGCATGCCCGAAACGTTCTGGCGGGCAGCGGTCGTCGTGGAAGCCATCACATGTCCTACAATACAAAGCCCGCCAAATTGCGGGCTTAAAGTGATAGTCGCAGGCCGGTTTGTGCGCTGCAAGCGACCAATTGGCGGGGCTGCCCTGAATGAGGCTAATTGGTCGCGGTTACTCGACCGGCAAGTGTTCCGAGGCCCGCAGGGTGGAATAGGCCGCGTTGATTTCCTTGAGCTTTTCCTCCGCCTCCCGGGCACCGCCATTGGCGTCAGGATGGTGCAGTTTGACCAGTTCCTTGTAACGAGATTTCACGTCGGCCTGCGTCGCCGGCCATGAAAGTTCAAGGACGCCCATGGCATTGCGCTCGGCCGGCGTCAGCTGCTCGCTGCCATCCATTTTCGGCTGTGGGCGCTCGCCAAGCCCCGCATCGTCGCTGAGGCCGAGCGGATCGTGAACCTGCGCGCCGCCCGAGCGGCGGCCGCCCAGCGGCCAGACCGGCCGGCGCCAGGTCGTGTCGGCGCGGATGTGCTTTTCGATCTCGTCGGCGTCGAGGCCGCGGAAGTAGTCCCACTTCTTGTTGTAGTCACGGACATGCTCGAGGCAGAACCAGCGATACTGGTCGAGCTTGTCGCGCGAAAAGGGCGCCCTGAACTCTCCGGCCAGACGGCAGCCCGGTGCTTCGCAGACCCTTTCGAAGGTTTTCACGCCCTCGGTGGTCAGAGGTTTGGCTCGCCGGCGCGACATCGGATTAATATGTGTTCAACGGATTGGGCGGGCAAGAGAGGCAAGAGATGGGCGCGGTCGCAAACGCGATTGACAACAAGCTCCGGGCGCGGTTCGCGCCACTGCGGCTCGTGATCGAGGACGACTCGGCGCGTCATCGTGGCCATGCCGGCTATCGCGAAGGCGGCGAAACCCATTTCAAGGTCGAGATCGTGGCGGCGGCCTTCGAGGGCCAGAACCGTGTCGCGCGCCAGCGTCTGGTCTACGATACCCTGAAGGATGAGTTCGCCGCGGGACTGCACGCACTGGAGGTCAGAGCGCTCACGCCTGCGGAGCAGGCGGCGAAGGCCTAAAGCGGCTTCCACGGCAACATCGGCAGACGCAATCCACGCAGCTGGACTTAAGCTGAGAGGGTTGCGCTTTAGCCGTCCATCTCGATTTCCTTGCCCTCGGCGGCCTTGCGCACCGCCTCCGCATCGGGGCCGGTGTAGAACTGCGGCACCCAGCGCTTGGTGACTTCACTGTCCGACGCCCACGCATGGCAGTTGTCGAGCATGTAGGGCCTGCGCTGCGGCTGCGACGGATCGCGCTCCTTCGGCGGCTTGCCGATCTTGGCGCGATGGGCGTTCTGCAACTCGCTTGCCTTGCGCGAACCTGCGGTCTGGAAGGCCGTCGTCGCGACCGGTCCCAGTAACTCGACGAGGTGCGTGCAGCCGTGCACGCCGCCCAGCCGCTCCTTGACCGCGCGGGTGAAGCCCGGACCGATGCGCAGCCCGATCAGCTTCCTGTAGTTCGGCGTGATGTCACCGCACATGCTGTAAGGCGAACTGTCGGTGACGGCCTCGACGTCGACGATGGTGAAGCGATGGTCGAGGGTGAGGCGGATCGACATGTCGTGCACGTAGTCGCCGGGTTTGAGAGGCCCGCGCCATTCGTTTGCGTGCTCGTAGGTCTTCTCATCGGTGATCCGTCCCTCGATGTCCCAGAGGCCATCCTCGCGATAGAAGCCCTGGCAGGTGACGCGGCGGGTGTGCAGATGCTGTCGCCCGACTGGCGGCGAAAGCGGCATGGTCGTTCCTCTCGATAAGCCGAAGGAGTGGGGTCAGGCCGCCTGTATGACGGCGGGGGGTACGATGCGCAACTCGGCGATGCGCGTGCCCTCGCGCTTCAGAATTTCAAACCTGAACCCGTAGAATGCATAAATCTGGCCAACTTCTGGGATCCGCCTCGCCTCGTGCAGGACGAGGCCCGCGATGGTCGTGGCGACGTCCTCGGGCAGGCCCCAGCCGAACTCGCGGTTGAGATCGCGGATCGGCACGTCGCCCTGACTGATCAGGCTCCCGTCCTCGCGTTTCACCACGCCGCGCTTGATGCGGTCGTGCTCGTCCTCGATGTCGCCGACGATCTCCTCGATGATGTCCTCGAGGGTGACGATGCCGCGCAGCGCGCCGTACTCGTCGACCACGATCGCGAAATGCTCGTGGCGCTCGCGGAACGCCTGCAGCTGGTCGAACAGGATCGTCGATTCCGGTATGAACCAGGGCGGCGTCATGACGTCGACGATCTTAACCGTCTCGGGGCCGCCCGCCGCCTTGACGGCGCGGAACAGGTCCTTGGCGTGCACCACGCCCACGATGTTGTCGGGCTGTCCGCGGAACAGCGGGATGCGCGTATAGGGGGCCTCGAGCACCTGGCTGACGATCGTTTCGATCGGCGCCTCGGAATCGATCAGCGCCACGCTGGCGCGATGGGTCATGACGTCGCCGACCGTTCGATCGCCGAGATCAAGCACCGAGCGCAGCATCGCCTTCTCCGCGGGGGCGTCGGTACCGACTTCGTCCGTTCCGTGCATTTCGATGGCGCCGCGTAGCAGCTCGGTGTGTTCGTCGGCATCGTGCATGCGGTCGACCTGGATGCCCATAGCGCGGAGAAACAAACGGCTGATCCACGCCACGGCGCGCGCCGGTGGCCCCAGTACCGCGAGCGTAAACAGGATCGACGGCGCCAGCGCCAACGCCATACGGTCGGCGCGCAGCAGCGCCCATGTCTTGGGCATTACCTCGGCGAAAATCACGACCAGGATGCCGACGATCACGGTGGCGTAGACGACGCCCGCGGCGCCGAAGAGCGCCGTCAGCACGGCCGTGGTGAGCGACGCCGACAGGATGTTCATCACGCTGTTGCCCAGCAGGACGGCGCTCACCGCTTCGTCCTTGCGCTCCAGCAGGCGGTTCACCATCGCGGCCCGCAAGTTGCCCTGCTGGGCGAGCCGGTGCATGCGCGGCGGCGAGGCGCCGGTGACAGCGGTTTCCGCGGCGGACATGTAGGCGCCGAGCGCCAGGCAGAGCAGGACCAGCGGCGCCGCCACGGAGAGCGGCAGATGGAGCGCGATCTCGTGTTCCATGGCCCTGTCTAGGCGGCGATCGCCCGATCGAGCAAGTCGCGCAGCTGCGCCTCATCGATGTCGCGGCTGACGAAGGCCCGGCCGATGCCGCGGGCCAGCACGAAGGTGAGCTTGCCGGCCTCGGCCTTCTTGTCGCCGCGCATGTGCTCGATCAGCCTGGCGGCATCCCAGGTCCGTCGATTGTCACCGCCGATCGAGCGCAGCCGTACCGGCAGCCCGACCGCCCCCAGGTGATCGCGCACGCGCTCGGCGTCCGCCGCCGGACAGAGATTCAGGCGGGCGGAAAAGTCGAATGCCATGGCCATTCCGGCGCCGACCGCCTCGCCGTGCAGCAGATCGCCGCCGAATCCGGTCTCGGCCTCCAGCGCATGGCCGAACGTGTGACCGAGATTGAGCAGGGCGCGCAGGTCGGTGGTCTCGCGCTCGTCGGCCGCCACGATGCGCGCCTTGGCGAGGCAGCTCTGTTCGATGGCGTAGGTGCGCCTGGCGGCGTCGCCGCCCAGGACTGCCGCACCGTTCTTCTCGCACCACTGAAAGAACGCCGGGTCGTCGATCAGGCCGTACTTCACGACCTCGGCGTAGCCTGCCAGCAGCTCGCGGCGCGGCAGGCTGTCGAGCACGTCAGTGTCGGCCACGACAAGGCGTGGCTGATAGAAGGCGCCGACCAGATTCTTGCCGTGGCGGGTATTGATGCCGGTCTTGCCGCCCACCGAGGAGTCGACCTGGGCAAGCAGGGTCGTCGGCACCTGTATGAAATCGACGCCTCGCAGCAAGACCGCGGCGGCGAACCCCGTAAGATCGCCGACCACGCCGCCACCCAGCGCGACCAGGGTGGTCTTGCGGTCGGGCTTGGTGTCGAGCAGGGCGTTCATCAGTTGCCCGAACGTGCCGAACTCCTTGCTGCTCTCGCCCGCCGGCACCACGACCAGGGCGGCGTCGATGCCGGCGCTCTTGAAGGCGTTGAAGGCGCGCGTGCCGTAGAGCGGCGCCACGGTCTCGTCGGTCACGATCACGACCTTGGGCCGCGCCAGCAGCGGGCGAGACAGCTCGCCCAGCCGGTCGATCAGTCCGGGACCGATCGCGATGTTGTAGGCGCGGCCTGCGAGGTCGACCTTGATGGTGCGCGTCGTCATGTCGGCGCCTTCACGGATTCGGGGAAGAGATATCTCCGCAGCGCCTCGATCACCTCTTCGGTCGTGCGTTCGGCCGGCTGCGCCGTCGATTCGACGGTGACGTCGGCCTCGGCGTAGATCGGATAGCGCTGTTGCATCAGCCGGTTCAGGATTTCCCGCGGCTCGCCCTGCTTGAGCAGCGGACGATGGCCGCGCCGCTTCACCCGGTCGTACAGTACGTCGAGGTCGGCGCGCAGCCACACCGTGGTTGCCCGGGCGCGCATCAGCGCGCGTGTGTCGGCATCCATGTAGGCGCCGCCGCCGGTCGACAGGACGTGTGGTGGTCCGTCGAGCAGACGTGCGATGACCCGTCGCTCGCCGGCCCGGAATTCAGCCTCGCCGAAGCGCTCGAAGAACTCGGCGACCGAGCAGCCGGCGGCGCGCTCGATCTCCTCGTCGGCATCGACGAAGGGCAGGCCGAGCCGCTGGGCCAGGCGCTTGCCGATGGCGCTCTTGCCGGCGCCCATCAGGCCGACGAGCGCGACGGTGCGCGGCGGGGAGAAGGGAGGAGAGGCATCCATGGTGGCCGTGACGGGTGGGTGTCGCCCATTCTGTCGATGGATTCAAGGACGTGGGATTCGAGGGCCCCGAGATTGCCGCTGCGGCGCCGGACGGGTACTTTCCCCGCGCCGTGCCCATGTTTCGCTCCCGCAACCATTTCCGCGTCCCCACGCTCAAGCTGGGCCCGGTGATGGTGGCCGTCGTCATCCTCGTCCTGGTCGGCGGACTGGTGGCGCTGGCGATGATCGAGCCGCGTCCGCCGCTCAAGCACTTCGAGGTTCCCGTCCCAAGTGAACGTTTTGCGCGCTAGTGCATTCCTGTCGCTCGGCCTCGCCGCGGCGCTGTCGGCAACGCCGGTGCTGGCACAGGGATCCGCCTTTGACGACAAGCCCACCGGCTTCCTGAGAGTCCAGACCGGTGGCATGCCGGCCGACTCCTGGGGCTCGACCTCGCTCGCGACAGCCAAGCGCCTGATGTCGGCGGTGCCGCCGGCGCCGCGCAGCCGCGCGCTGCGAGACTTGCAGTTCAAGGTCATGGTGAGCGAACTGGTACCGCCTCCGGCCGACAACAGCCCGCCGCCGAGCCTGTTCGTGCGCAAAGTCGATCGCCTTGCCGCCATGGGCGAGGGCGAGAGCCTCAATGAGCTGGTGCGCTCGGCCGGCGCCTACTCCGACCCCGCGATCGCCGGGACCGCTGCCAACGCCCTGCTGTTGGCGGGCGAACGTGCCGGCGGCTGCAATATCGTGCAGAACCAGAAGCTCGCCCAGCCTTTCGCGTTGCGTGCCGAAGCCGCCTGCAAGCTCGCGGCCGGAGACAGCGCCGCAGCGCTGGCGCTGGTCGAAGGCCAGAAGCCGCGCGACAACGCGCTCTTCACTCTGGTGCAACTCGCTGCCGGAAGCTTGCCGCCCACGACCGCGCCGGCCGGCCCGGTCGATGGGCCGATGATGGTGATGCTCGAGCTGGCGCATGTGCCGCCGCCGGCGGCGGTCCTCCAGTCTACCCAGCCGCCGATCATGCGTGCCCTGGTCGCCAACAAGACGCTGGCGCTGCCGGTGCGCATCGAGATCGCCGAGCGCGGCGAGGTGCTGGCGATCATCGAGGCGACGCGGCTTGCCGATCTCTATGTCCAGGCTGTGCGCGAAGGAGTCACCCTGCCGCCGGCGATGGCGCGACGGGCTCAACTCGTGACCGCGGCGCGCGATGCGACCAATGCTCAGGAAATCATGACTGCGATCACGGCGGTATATGCGGCAACGCGCAACAGTCCGCTGTTCACGACGATGGCGCGCGCCACCGCGTCGGCGCTCCTGAACCTGCCGCCCAAGCCCGAATATGCCAATGTGGCGCAGGAGGCGATGCGCGGATTCCTGCTGCTGGGCGACAAGAAACTGTCGCTTGCCTGGACCAAGCTCGCGTTGAACGCCGCCTACAACAACGCTCGCGCCATGCTGGCGCTCGACCGGCTGATGCCACTGGTAATGATTGCAGGTATCGACAGTTCGACGCGGCTGGAGCCGCGCGACGTCGACCGCTGGTACGAGGTGATCCGGCAGGACGACGCCAAGACCGCGCCGATGCGCGGCTACCTTCTGTTGCAACTCTTTCGTGCCGTGGGCTTCGACATCGCGCCCAGGACGACGGCGCTGCCCGAGGCGCCACCCAACGGCGCGCGCCTGGTGATGCCCGCCGCTGCAACCCTGCAGGCGCTGCAGTCGGCCGCTGGCGACGGCCGCAGGGCGGAGGCCTCACTGCTCGCGTCGATGGCGATCGGTGAGACGCCGCTGATCGATCTGCATCCCGCGGCTGTCGGAACCATCGTGCGCGCCCTGCGCGAGGCGGGTGAGGATCATGCTGCTCGCCTGTTCGCGATCGAGATTGCGATCGCCCATGGCCTCTAGCCGTCGATGAGGAAGACCGCTTCCGTGCCGATGGCGCGTGAAGGCGAGGCGTTTCTGGAAATGCTGAAGGCGGAGCGTGGTGCATCGGTCAATACCGAGGCGGCCTATGCCGCCGATCTGCGCAATCTCTTCGCCTTCATCGCGAGGCGCAGGCAGGGGCCGCTGACGGTCGATACCGACGCGCTGCGCGCCTACCTGAAGTCGCTCGACTATGTCGGCATGACGCCGCGCACCGTGGCGCGCCGGTTGTCCGTGATCCGTCAGTTTTTCCGCTTCCTGCTGGCCGAGCGTCTGCGCGAGGACGACCCGTCGAGCACGCTCGATTCGCCCAAACTCGGCCGCCCGCTGCCCAAGGTGCTGTCGCGCGAGGAGGTCGACCGTCTGATCGAGGCGGCACGGTCGAAGGGCGGTGCCGACGGCGGGCGCATGGCGACCTTGCTGGAGATCCTCTACGCCACCGGCCTGCGCGTGTCCGAACTCGTGACCCTGCCGCTCTCGGCGGTCGAACGCGATCCCACGGTGCTGGTCGTGCGCGGTAAGGGCGCCAAGGAGCGGCTGGTGCCGTTGTCCGATCCGGCGCGGCTGGCGATCGCGGCCTGGCTACACGTCCGCGATGGCGCCCTGGAGGATGGCGAAGTCTCGCGCTTTCTGTTTCCTTCGCGCGGCCGTACCGGGCATCTGACGCGTCAGCGCTTCGCCCAACTGCTCAAGGAAGCCGCGCTTGCGGCCAATATCGATCCGGCGCGCGTGTCGCCACACGTGCTGCGGCACGCCTTCGCCAGCCATCTGCTGGAAGGTGGGGCCGATCTGCGCAGCGTGCAGCTCATGCTGGGGCATGCCGACATCGCCACGACCCAGATCTACACCCATGTGCTCGACGACAAACTGCGCAAGCTGGTGCAGGAAAAGCATCCGCTGGCCCGGCGTCGGCGGCGTCCCGAATCCTGACCTTCCGAGCCGGCCGGGCGCGGTTGACAGGTCGCGGTCGCCGGGCGACACGTAAATTTCAATGACGACGTATCTCGAATTCGAGAAGCCGATCGCGGAGCTCGAGAGCAAGATTGCCGAACTCCGGCACCTGCCCAACTCCGGCGATGTCGACATCGCCGAAGAGGTGATGCGCCTGCAGGACAAGGTGCAGAAG
>CAWUOG010000080.1:0-10624 GCA_963923875.1 uncultured Alphaproteobacteria bacterium | reverse complement strand
GTCAGGCCGGGCGCGCATCACGGCGAACGGCGCCGCGCCCGCCATGACGTAGATCGCGGCCAGCACCCAGAACACCATGCGCCAGCCCAGCCAGTCGCCCAGCGCGCCACCCATCGCCGCGCCGGTCATCAGCCCCAGCGTCTGGCCGGTCAGGAAGCGGGCCAGCGTCGCCTGCCGCTTGTCGTACGGTACGTTGTCGCCCAGCCAGGCGATGGCGACCGGAATGATCGCCGACGAGGTCACCCCGGTGAGGAAGCGCGCCGCGGCGAGCATGGCGAGCGAGGTCGCCAGCGCGCTCAAGGCGCAGCACAGGGCGGCGGCGAGGCAGGCGATCGCGACCACCGGCATCTTGCCGTAGCGGTCGCCGAACGGGCCGTGCACCAGAACGAAAACACCGTTCGCGAAGAGAAACAGCGTGGCGGCGATCGAGGCCTGCCCGACCGTGACGCCGAATTCCACACTCATCTGGATCAGAAGCGGGTCGATAACCCGCATGTTGGCGGCCGACGCGAAAGCGGCCATGGACAGCAGTGCTATGGCGAAGCTGGGCGAGGAATGCGGGGATTCGGAACGCGACAAGCGGGCGCTGCCTTAGCGCACTTTCGAGGTCGCGCGCCACTGCGCTAAGCTCGCACCATGAAGCTCAAGGACAAGGTCGCGATCATCACCGGCGGCGCCTCCGGAATCGGCGCCGCCACCGCCCGGCTGTTCGCAGCGGAAGGCGCGAAGGTGGCGCTTGTCGATCAAAGCGAAGAGGGGCTCGCCGGGGTCGCGGCCGGCCTCGATGCCATTACAATCCAGGCAGACGTCAGCAGCGACGCCCAAGCGCGCGCCGGCGTGGCGAAGGTCATCGAAAAGTGGGGTCGCATCGATGTCCTGATGACCGCGGCCGGCATGTCGGCCGGCGGCACCGTCGACGCGATCGACGAGGCGGCCTGGGACCGCACCTTCGACGTGAACGTGAAGGGCACGTTCCTTTGGATTCATTACGCCATCCAGCACATGATCGCGGCGAAGTCGGGTGCCATCATCACCATCGGCTCGCAGCTCGCCCAGTCGAGCCCGGGCAAGAACGCCGCCTACGTCGCCTCGAAGGGCGCGATCGCGTCGTTCACCAAGACCATGGCGGTCGACCATGCAAGGCAGGGCATCCGGGTGAATGCGCTGATGCCGGGCGTCATCGATACGCCGATGCCGGCACGATCGCTGAAGCGCTATGCCGATCCCGACAAGATGCGTGCCTACTGGAACGAGCGCCATCCGATGGGCCGGATTGGCCAGCCGGAGGAGGTTGCCAAGGCTGCGCTGTTCCTGGCCTGCGACGATTCCTCGTTCGTCACTGGCCATCTGCTGTTCGTCGATGGCGGCTGGACGGCGCACTGACATGCCGAAGAAGCTGACAGCCGAACAGGTCGCCCAGTACGAACGTGACGGCTATGTCTGTCCGGTCGACGCCTTCAGCACGGAGCAGGCCGCGGCGTGGCATGAGCGCCTGCAGGCCTTCGAGCGCGCGGAGGGCCAGAAGATGACCCGCGGCCACAATTTCAAGCCGCACCTGCTATTTCCGTGGGTCGACGAGATCGTGCATGCGCCGGCGGTACTCGATGCGGTCGAGGACCTGATCGGGCCGAACATCCGGCTGTTCCATCTTTCGGTCTGGCCGAAGGACCCCGGTACCGGCGCCTATGTCAGCTGGCATCAGGACGCGACCTATTTTGGGCTCGACCCGATCTGCCATGTCACGGCTTGGGTGGCGCTGACCGACGCGCCGATCGAGGCTGGTTGCATGGAAGTCGTCCCGGGCTCGCACAAGCTCGGACAACTGCGTCATGCCGACATGCAGGACACGAACAACCTGCTGTCGCGCGGCCAGACGCTCACCGCCGAGGTCGATCGCTCGCGCACCGACTTCATGGCGGTGAAGGCGGGTCAGTTTTCGCTGCACCACACGCACTTGGTGCACAACTCCCGGCCGAACCGCTCGAAGAACCGCAGGGTCGGGCTCGGCATCAGCTACATCCCGACCCACGCGCGCTGCACCATGCCGACCCGGGTGAGCGCGATGCTGGTGCGCGGCACGGATACCTTCGGCAATTTCGACGACGAGCGCCGCCCTCTGGTCGAAGCTGGCCCCGAGGAGCGCGCCTTCCATGCCGAGGCCGTCGCCACTTTCCGAAAGATGAACGCCGAGATCGCCGGAGCCTCGAAATGACCCACACGATTCGCCTGCCGTATCACGACCGCTATCCCTATTCGCCGATCACCGAGCGCAAGGACTACTCGTGGCCGGGCGGCAAGCGCCTGGCGGTCTATCTCGGCCTCAACATCGAGCATTTCGCGTACGGAGCGGGCGAAGGGCACCTGCTCACCGTCGCCAACCCGCCGCCCGATCCGCGCACTTTTGCGTGGCGCGACTACGGCAATCGGGTCGGCGTGTGGCGCTGCCTCGAATTGTTCGACGACCTGAACCTGCCGGCTGCGCACCTGATCAACACCACGGTATTCGACTACGCGCCGCAGATCGTCGCCGCCCTCAAGGCCCGTGGCGACGAATTCATCGGCCATGGCCGCACCAATGCCGAGCGGCATGGCGGCATGTGGGAGGCCGACGAGAAGCGCTTCCTCGAGGAAGTGCGCGACGCCATCGAGAAGGCCTCGGGCAAGCGCCCCCGGGGCTGGATGGCGCCGTGGATGGCGTCGACACGCTGGACGCCGGACCTTCTCAAGGAGGTCGGCTTCGACTTCCTGATGGACTGGCCGAACGACGACCAGCCGATCTGGATGAAGACGCGCTCGGGCCCGCTGATGAGCGTGCCCTATCCGATCGAGGTCAACGACAGTCCGCAGATCCTGGTTCGGCACCATTCGGGCGACGAGTTCCGCGACATGATCATCGGCCAGTTCGAGGAACTGCTGCGCCAGTCGGCCAAGCAACCGCTGGTCTGCGGCATCGCACTCCACACCATGATCGTGGGCCAACCCTATCGCCTGCGGGCCCTGCGCGAGGCGCTGACCCACATCGCCAAGCACCCGCAGAAAGACCAGATCTGGTTCACGCGGCCGTCCGACATCTACGATCACTGCGCGTCGCTGCCGAAGGGCACGATGGTGCCGCCGTCTCCCTGAGCGGCCGGCCGATGGCAGGGGATTTGCAGGAAAGCCGGTGATGCCCTCGCGTCCATTTCATCTTGCCTGGTTCTTGAGCCAGGGCTACGGCCCCAAGACCTGGCGCTCGGACTATCCCGGCTCCGACGTGGCGCGCTGGATGATGCCCGATCTGTTCGTCGACCTGGCGCAGGCCATGGAACGGGCCTGCTTCGACTACATGATCATCGAGGATTCCTCGAACATCCCCTACACCTACAAGGGAAGCCACGACACCTACCTGCAATACGCCGCCAGCACGCCCAAGCTCGATCCCGCGGTGCTGGTGCCGTACATGGCCGCGGCGACGAAGCATCTCGGCCTGGTGCCGACGCTTTCGGTCTCCGAGTATCCGCCCTATCTGCTGGCACGCCTCGTCAACTCGCTCGATCACACCACCGAAGGACGGGTCGGGTGGAACTGCGTCACCGGCAGCAATGATGGCGCGGCGCAGAACTACAATCGCGACAAGCATCGCCCGCACGATGAACGCTACGACGTCGCCGACGAGTTCGCCGACATCGTCACCCGGCTCTGGGAATCGTGGGAGCCGGATGCCGTGGTGCTCGACCGCGAGACGCCGATGTTCGCCGATGGCAGGAAGGTCCACGCGATCAACCACGAAGGCAAATACTTCAAGGTGCGCGGCCCCCTGAACGCACCGCGTTCGCCGCAGGGACGCGTGCCGATCTGCCAGGCCGGCGGTTCGCCGCGCGGCATCGAATTCGCCTCGCGCTGGGCCGACACGATCATCACCGAGGGCGGCGGTAGCGCCGCGTCGATGAAGGCCTATCGCGACAAGATTCGGAAGCGGGCCCGCGAACTCGGCCGCAATCCCGACGACATCAAGGTGCTGTTCCTTGCCCATCCGATTGTCGACACGACGATGGAGGCGGCGCGGGCGCGGGCGAAGATGGAGGCAGATGCCGCGGAGACAAGCATCGACAGCCTCTTGTCGAGCATGTCGCGCCTCACCGGCATCGACTTCTCGCAGTTCGACCTCGATCAGCCGCTGCCCAGCCATCTCACGACCAATGGGCATCAGTCGGCACTGGCCAAATGGATCGGCAAGACGCCGCGCGAGCTGGTGCGCTCTTACGCGCGGAAGGATGGCGTCGATTTCACCGGCACGCCCGACTACGTCGCCGGCATGATGCAGGAAATCATGGAGGAGGTCGGCGGCGATGGCTTCCTGATCTTCAACAGCTTCTTCGACCGGCGTTACGTGATGGAGATCTGCGACGGGCTGGTGCCCGAACTTCAGCGCCGCGGCCTGACGCGCAAGGCCTACGCGCACAGGCACCTGCGCGACAATCTGCTGGAGTTCTAGGGCGGATGGCGAGGGACCACTTCCATCTCGCCTGGTTTCTGAGCCAGGGGTACGGCGCCAAAAGCTGGCGCTCGATGTGGCCCGGCAGCGACCTCGCGCGCTGGATGATGCCGGACATCTTCGTCGATCTTGCCAGGGGCCTGGAGCGGGCCTGCTTCGACTACATGATCATCGAGGATTCCTCGATGGTGCCCTACACCTATAAGGGCAATCACGACACCTATCTCAAGTACGCGGCATCCTCGCCCAAGCTCGATCCCGCCGTCCTGGTGCCGCATCTCGCCATGGCGACACGCCATCTCGGCCTGGTGCCGACGCTCTCGACGTCGGAGTATCCGCCCTACCTGCTGGCGCGCCTGGTCAATTCACTCGACCACGTCACCGAAGGCCGGATCGGCTGGAACTGCGTCACCGGCAGCAACGACGGCGCGGCGCAGAATTACGGCCACGAAGGCCAGCGGCCGCACGACGACCGCTACGAGGTGGCCGACGAGTTCGCCGACGTGGTGACACGCCTGTGGGAAGCCTGGGAGCCGGATGCCGTAGTGCTCGACCGCGACAAGCCGATGTTCGCCGACGGCTCGAAGGTCCATCCCATCAACCACGACGGCAAGTACTTCAAGGTCCGAGGCCCGATCAACGCGCCGCGGTCGCCACAGGGCCGCGTGCCGATCTGCCAGGCCGGCGGCTCGCCGCGCGGTCAGGCTTTCGCGGCGCGCTGGGCCGATACCATCATCACCAACGCCGTCAGCATCGAGGGCATGAAGAGCTTCCGCGAGGAGGTGCGACGGCTCGCAGCGTCGTTCGGGCGCGATCCGGACAGGATCAAGGTGCTGTTCCTCGCTTACCCGGTGATCGACACGACGATGGAGGCGGCGCGCGAGCGGCGGCGGCTGGAGCAAGAGGATGCCGGCCGCCATCTCGACCTGCAGCTCTCGGGCATGTCGCGTCTCACCAACATCGACTTTTCTCAATTCGATCTCGACGAACCGCTGCCGCCGCTGACGACGAACGGGCATCAATCCACGCTCGCCAAATGGATCGGCAAGACGCCGCGCTCGCTCGCGTCGGGACTCACAAGCCGCCAGGGTGTCGACTTTGTCGGCACCGCCGATCACGTAGCGGGCCTGATGCAGGAGATCATGCAGGAGGTGGGTGGCGACGGCTTCCTGCTTTTCAATGCCACCTTCGACCGTCGCTACATCATGGAAGTGTGCGACGGGCTGGTGCCCGAACTGCAGCGGCGGGGCCTGGTGCGCCGGCAGTACGCGCACAAGCATCTGAGGGACAATCTCCTGGAGTTCTGACATCTCGTTGATGTTATGAGGGGGCTGCATCGCTGCGTGGCAGGCGGATACCGCCACGATTTCTCACGCGCGCCTGACGAGGCCCGGTCGGCTCCGGCTGCGCGGCGTGCGCGAGCCGGCGGAGATCTTCACGCTGACGCCAGTCCCACCGACCTGAGGGCAAAGGCATAGGCCAATGCCACTTCCTCGAGCCGGCTGAATCGGCCGGACGAGCCGCCGTGGCCCGCGCCCATGTTGGTGCGCAACAGGATGGGCCCGCCGCCGGTCATGGTGGCGCGCAGCCGGGCAACCCACTTGGCCGGCTCCCAATAGGTGACCCGCGGGTCGGTCAGGCCGCCCATCGCCAGGATGGCGGGATAGGCCTTGGCCGCGACGTTGTCGTAGGGCGAGTAGGCCAGGATCGTCCGGAACGCGCCGGCGTCGGCGATCGGGTTGCCCCATTCGGGCCATTCCGGCGGCGTCAGCGGCAGGCTGTCGTCGAGCATGGTGTTCAGCACGTCGACGAATGGCACCTCGGCCACGATGCCGGCGAACAGTTCCGGAGCCCGGTTGGCGATGGCTCCCATCAGCATGCCGCCGGCGCTGCCGCCATGGGCGACGATGCGGGCCGCACTCGTGTATCGCCGGTCTATCAGCGCGCGCGCCACGGCGATGAAGTCGTCGAAGGTGTTGGCCTTCTTCTCGCGCTTGCCGTCGAGGTACCAGCCCCAGCCCTTGTCCGAGCCGCCGCGGATGTGCGCGATGGCGTAGACGAAACCGCGATCGACCAGGCTGAGGCGGTTGGCGGAGAACGACGCCGGCATCGCCATGCCGTAGGAACCATAGCCGTAGAGCAGCAGCGGCGCCGTGCCGTCGAGCACGAGGCCGCGGCGGTGCAGCAGCGACACCGGTACTTCCGCGCCGTCGGCCGCGCGCGCCAGCAGGCGCGTGGTGACATAGCGCGCAGGATCGTGGCCCGAGGGAATCTGCTGGCGCTTGCGCAGGGTGCGCTGTCGGCTCGCCATGTCGTAGTCCCAGGTCTCGGCCGGGGTCGTCATCGACGAATAGGCGAAGCGCAGCGTCGTGGTGTCGAACTCGTAGCCTGCGATCATGTCGAGCGCATAGGCCTGCTCGTCGAATGCGATCGTGTGCTCCTGGCCGTCGGCCAGGTCCCGGATCGCGATGGAGGGCAGCGCATTGCTGCGTTCCAGTCGCGCCAGATGGCCGGCCGTCACGATCAGGTCGAGGATGTAGGTGCCGGGGCGATGCGGCACGACCGGTCGCCAGTTCGCCCGGCCGGGAGCGGCAAGCGGCGCCACGTCGATGCGAAAATCGATCGCGTCATCGCGATTGGTCAGGACGTACAGTTCCCCGCCTCGGTCGGCGACCTCGTAGCGCACACCCTTCTGGCGCGGTTCGACCAGGCGCGGCTCGGCATCCGCGTCGCCGAGATCGAGCAGGCGTTGCTCGGAGGTATCGTGATCGCCGCCCGACACGACGCAGAAGCGGCCGCTGGCACTGCGGCCGATGGTGACGAACCAGCCGGTGTCCTTCTCTTCGTAGACCAGCCGGTCGTCTTCCTGCCGGGTGCCGAGAAGATGGCGGAAGACCTTCAATGGCCGATGATTCTCGTCACGCTCGACGTAATAGAAGAAGCGGGAGTCGCGGCCCCAGACCACGCCGCCGCCGGCACGCTCGACGACGTCGGGCAGATCCGCGCCCGTCGCCCAGTCGCGCACGCGGATGGTGAAGTATTCCGAGCCCTTGAGATCGGCGCTCCACGCCACCAGGCGATGGTCCGGCGAATGGCGTGTACCGCCGAACTTGAAGTAGCCGGACGTTCTGGCCAGGGCGTCGCCGTCGAGGATCGTCTCGAAGGAGCCGCCTTCCCGGGGCTGGCGGCCGATCTGCTCGTACTGGCCGCCCTCGCGGAACTTCCACGAATAGGCGAATGGGCCGTCGGGCATCGGCACGCCCGCATCGTCCTCCTTGATGCGCCCGCGCATTTCGCGGACCAGCGCCTCCTGCAGCGCTTTGGTGGGCGCCAGCAGTGCGTCGGTATAGCGATTCTCGGCCTCGAGATAGGCGCGGATGTCGGGCTTGAGAACATCCGGCTTGCGCAACACCTCCTGCCAGTTCTCGTCCTTCAGCCAAGCGTAGTCGTCCTCGACCGTCACTCCGTGCAGGGTACGGCGAGTCGGGCGACGTTCAGCCCGGGGAAGAGCGGTTGCGGGAGAGGCGGTCAGTGACGCACTCAGGTGTAGTTGCCGCGGCCCGCGTCCCGGCCATTGCCCTTGCGCGCTGGCGCCTTGGCCGAGGCGGCTTTCGCCTTGCCGGGCTTGGTGCGCAGCATCTTGCGCATGTCGGCACCCTTGGTGTCCCACCAGTCGGCGAGGATGCGGACATCCCAGCCGATACAGAAGTGCTGCACGCCCATGTCGAGATACTTCTGCGCCTGGGACGGATCGCGCAGCTCGACCCGCGGGTTCTTGCCCCGCTTGAGCGCGGTCTTGATGACGTGCTGTTCGGCCTCGAGCACCTCGGGATTGCTGTACTGGCCGGTCTTGCCGATGCTCATGGAGAAATCCGAGGCGCCGAACTGCACCATGTCGATGCCGGGCACCTTCAGGATCTCGTCGATATTGTCGACGCAGGACTTCTTCTCGACCATGATCGCGATCACGATCTCGTTCAGCGCATCGACATAGGCGGGCGTTCCGCCTTCGCGCACCGTGCCGACATCGCGGCGCATGCCGACGCCCAGCCGGCCGCGGCCGCGCACGCCCCGGGCCATCGTGGTCTCGGCCCGCACGGCATCGACGCCCAGCCGTGCATCCTCGACCGAGCGGATGTCGGCGAACAACACGCTCTGGAAGCCCGCGCCGATCGCGCGCATCGCCTGGTGCGTGTACTGGGTCTGCTCGATCTTGATCATGCCGGACATGTTCATGAGTTCGAAGGAGCGGCCGAGATTGTCGAGGTCGTGCATGGTGAAGGGTGCGTACTCGGCGGTGAACTCCACGTAGTCGTATTGCTTGGAGTGCCCGATCAGCTCGACCAGGGTTGGCCAAGCCGACAGGATGTGCGTGCCGACGGTCGGCTTGCCAGCATTGAGTTTCTCGCGGAGCAGGTTGCGGCGCATGGCAGTTCCCCCTTGGTTGGCGGCGAGTGTAGGCTAGCGGCGCTCAGGCGGGGAGGGTGTTCTTTGAAGCAGATCAAGATCACGGCGATGACGGTCTACATCACCGACATCCCGGTGCGCCTCATGCGGCGCCACGGTTCAGGCGACGTCGCGGGCTCGGTGAAGAACGCGATCCTCAAGCTGGAAACCGATGCCGGGATCACCGGCTGGGGCGACGCCGCCCCCTGGGCCGTGTTCACCGGCACGATCGAGGCCAATGTCGCCGCCTTGAATGTCTATCTGCGGCCGTTGCTGATCGGCGCCGATCCTTCCCGCATCGAGCAGCTGATGGCCGACGCCGACCATGCCGTGGTCGGGCATCCGGAAGCCAAGGCGGCGATGGAGATGGCGCTGTTCGATATCGTCGGCCAGGCGAGCGGCCTGCCGGTTGCCGAACTGCTGGGCGGCCGCTGCCGTGACGACATCCCGCTCTCCTTTTCGGTTGCCGATCCCGACGTCGACCGCGACATGGAGATGGTGCAGCGGCTTTATGGCGAAGGCCTGCGGCTGTTCAAGATGAAGACCGGCTTTGCCGGCCACGCCGCCGACCTCAGGCGCATGGAACGCTTCCGCAAGGAAGTGCCGGCCGACGCCGAACTGCGCATCGACTACAACCAGGGCATGGCCGCCGCGGACGCGATCCGCCAGCTGCGCGATGTCGAGGCGTTCAAGCCGACCTTCATCGAGCAGCCGGTGCCGGGTCACCAGCGCGCCGCCCTGGCCGAGATCGCCCGTGCCCTCGACACGCCGGTGCTGGCCGACGAGAGCGTATTCACACCGACCGACGCGCTGCATGTCGCGTCCAATCGCGTCGCCGACATGGTGAGCATCAAGATCATGAAGCACGGAGGCATGCTGGCCGGCCGCAAGGTGTCGGCGATCTGCGAGGCCGCGGGGATCCCCTGTTATGGCGGCGACATGTTCGAGACCGGAATCGCCCATCTGGCAGGCACGCACGTGATCGCGGCCACGCCCAACATCTCGCTCGGATGCGAGTTCTACCAGGCCAAGTACTTCCTCGAGCGCGACCTGCTGGCTGAGCCGTTTCCGATCGCGAATGGCAAGGTGATCGTGCCGAGGACGCCCGGCCTGGGCATTGAGGTCGACGAAGGACGGGTCAGGCACTACGCGGTTCAAACGCTCTCCTGAGCCCGTCTCGGCGCGCAACTTGCTTACTCCGGAGGTGGGTCCTAGAGTCGATCAGGGGATATAGAAGAGGGGTCGATCATGAATTTCCGTCGTCGTGATATCGCCATCGCGGGCACGATCGCAGGCGCCGCGATCGCTGCGTCGATTCCGGCGCGCGCTCAGCCGAAGTTGAGCGATTCGACCTGGGAGCTGATCAAGAAGAACGGCGCGGTGCGGATGGGCGTGTTCGAATACCCGCCCTACTTCGTCCGCAACAAGCAATCGGGCGAGTGGGAAGGGGCCATGGTCGACATGGGCCGCGACATCGCCAATGAGTTGAAGGTGAAATTCCAGCCGGTCGAGGTCGGCGGCTTCGCCGAGTCCGTGCTGTCGTTGCAGGCCGGCAAGGTCGACATGAATTTCGGCCTCCAGGCGACGCCGATCCGCGCCACCGCGATCGACTTCGCGGGACCGATCTACTGGATCGAATGGGTGACGGTGAACAGCAAGAACTTCAAGGGCAAGGACTGGGCCGACTACAACGACCCCAAGGTG